>DATKWT010000052.1 GCA_035529395.1 Dehalococcoidales bacterium
CAGGGAATAGGGAGGGAGTCAAGTCTAATAGGGAGAAGCCACCGCCGAAGGCGGGGAAGAAGGACGATGGTTCAATCTAGACAACGCGCGAGTTCTAAGTGAGTTGTGCCTGATGAGTCGTCTTTCTGGCCTATTCTGAAGCGCGCGTGGCTGCTGAGAGGGGCTGGAGAGAGAGCGTGATTCCTGTGGCAACTTCTGCCAGAGACAAGCGGTCTCCAAGTCAGAATCGCTTGAGTTGTGCACTGGGTAACAATCGACTGTTTTGTTGGCTACAGAACACAGCGAGGGTCCAGCTGACAATCTGTCGGACTCCTCGAATATAAACGGTCGTGGACTAGGTAGCGAGACTGAAAGCCACTTTAAAAGTTCTGCCTATTGTAACCCCAGCTCCACCATAAGGTACCAAGAGCTAATAGCCAGGACCGAAGGTCGGGACGAATGTCCGGGATGCCCCCGTTCTCATCAGGGAGTCGTATCCTGCCGATGATGTAGACCCGTTGCGCATGCCCTGCACACTGTTGCCTCTACTTGAGGAAACAGCCGCGTATTCCCAATCTACTGCTGTGGTGTAAGCCTACACTAGTGTAGGCCTACACTATCGTGTAGGCTTACTTCAGCTCTACTCTGGTCCCGTTCCAGGCATGCATGAAGAGTTGTTTCATTTCATCAGCGGATGCCGGAAATCCTACTGCTTGCCGCCTGTCCGGTGGAAGATTGGCAATATTATTGCCTATTCTGGCCATGTAAAAATCGACTATGGGGTCGAGTTCAGCCTGGAAGTGGGCGCTGTCTATCCCTGCGTCTTTAATAGCAAGCTCAATGCCAACCGATTGTTTTAACTGGTCCAGACCTGCCAGCAGGTTTTCGGTTTTACCCCGGTTACCTCGTCCGGTAATTCCAAGTGCTGTAGCGAGGTCGCTAAAGCGTTTCTTGCGGGAAGGATAAAGCCAGGCAAATACCGGACAGAGCATGAACGCATTGGCACGACCATGAGCGATGTGGAAGACGGCACCGATATCATGGGCAGGTACATGGACTGCTCCCAGTCTGCCATTGCTGAAAGCCATACCTGCCTGAAGCGATGCCGTATGCATCTTATCGCGGGCTTCCATATCTTTACCATTGTTATAGGCTTTCGGTAGCCATTCCCAGATATCTTTGGCTGCCCCCAGCGCCAAAGCATCTACTATCTGTGATGGTTCAATGAGTATGTAGCATTCAATAGCATGAATCAGGGCATCGAAGCCGGTATTAGCCGTTACCACCGGTGGCATTGTGACCGTCAGATCAGGGTCGACGATAGCTACATCGGGTATTATCTGCGGCGACATAAGTCCGGCTTTGTTAGGGGGTGTTACATCGTGGTCAGTAATGACGGCAGAGCTGGTCACCTCCGAACCGGTGCCGCTGCTGGTAGTGATGGCCACAAATATTGCTTTCTTGCGTAGCTCACGATTCCGGAACTCACGCGCGAAATCATTAAATGGCAGGGTGGCCAAATCAGGGTGCTCATAGAGGACCCAGGCTACTTTGCCAACATCCATGGAAGAACCGCCGCCAAGCCCAACGATAATATCAGGTTTGAAATCCCGTACAGAGGAGAACGCATTCCAGGCTGTATCCTTTGACGGTTCAGCCTCAACCTGGTCAAAGACCTGTGTCTCTATGTTATTGGTATGCAGAATCTTCGTGACGCGGTCCAATATTCCCAGATTACGTATGATAGTGTCGGTAACGATGAAGGCTCGTTTTCCTTGTACCGTGGCCAGGCTTTCCAGAGACCCCGGTCCTGAATAGATATGTCTTGGGACGACAAACGTACGATATGCCATGGATACCTCCTGTTTATTAACCGCCATACCAATGATAGTTAGTCGCCGATTAGCTGTCAAGATGCTGTATCGATGATTACCTTTCCTTGACACTTAATTGATGCCTGCCGTAACATGGCTTGAGTAGCTGGTACGGCAAATCTCCAACAATGCGCACACCCATGGAAGGAGTACACCGGTGATACAACAGGCACTCGACGGCATAAGCGTACTCGACCTCGGCGAATATGTATCCGGCCCTTACTGCGCCAAGATGCTGGCCGCCTTTGGCGCCGAGGTCATCAAGGTAGAGAAGCCCGGAAAGGGAGACGTAGCCCGCCGGATGGGGCCCTTCCCGGGAGACGAACCCCACCCGGAAAGAAGCGGTGCATTCCTTTACCTGAACACCGGTAAGAAGAGCATTACCCTCAACCTGGAGAGTGCCACCGGACTTCAAATATTCAAGGAGCTGGTTGGGACTGCCGACGTGCTGGTGGAGAACTTCCAACCCGGAGTGATGGCCAGTCTTGGCCTGGATTACACAACCCTGGAGAGCATCAATCCCCGGCTGGTTATGACGTCCATCACCGGATTCGGGCAGAGCGGACCGTATCGCGACTACAAAATGTCCTCCATCGTGGGTTATGCCCTAAGCGGACACCAGTACATCAATGGCGAGCCGGACCGGGAGCCTTTGCAGGGCCCGGGGCCGCAGCCCGAGTACCAGGGTGGCCTGCACGGGTTCTTCGGGACGCTGGCTGCCCTTTACTCCCGGGAGGATACCGGTCAGGGACAACAGGTGGATGTCTCCATCATGGAATGCCTGACCGGATTCCACCAGTTCACCATCATCCGTTATACCTACGGCGGCGAGATAAAGTCGCGCACGGGTAACCGTTACGAGAGTAACTACCCGATAACCATCTATCCCTGCAAAGACGGGCACGTAGCCCTGAGCGCCTCCAGCCTGCAGCAGCAGGAGCTCCTCTATGCTTTGGTAGGTATGCCGGAGCTGGGCGAGGACCCCAGGTTCATCAGCCCCCTGGACCGTATCGCCAATGCCGAAGCCTACGACGCCCTGCTGATGCCCTGGTTCCTGGAACGGACCAGGGAGGAGGTCTTTCACACCTGTGAACAGTGGCGCGTGCCCTGCGCACCGGTAACACATCCCGGAGAGTTACTCAGTGACCCCCACTTCCGGGAAAGGGAGTTCTTTGTGGAGGTGGAACATCCGGAGACAGGGACTCTCCCTTACCCCGGAGCCCCGTTCCGGATGTCCGAAACGCCCTGGCAGACCGACCGCGCACCGTTGCTTGGCGAGCACAACGAAGAGATATACTGTCAGCGCCTGGGCTACAGTAGGGAAGACCTGGTTAAGCTGCGGGAACGAGGTTGCATATGATCACACGTGATTTGAGAACGCCGAAGAAAGTGCTCGAAGGAGTGCGTATCCTGGACCTCAGCCGGGTATGGGCCGGCCCCCTGGCTGCCAGGATGCTGGCGGACCTGGGTGCCCAGGTCATACTCATCGAGGCCCCCATCGGTCGCGCCGGTGGTCGTGAAGCCCTGGAGAGAATGCAACAGATGCACAGGGACGGGAGGCATTTCCCCTACTACCCCGACGGCGACCCCGGAGAGCAACCATGGAACCGCATGGGGATGTACAACGACTTCAACCGCAACAAACTCGGTATTGCGCTGGACCTGCGCTACCCTCAGGGCCAGGATATCTTCAAGCGGTTGGTTAAGACGAGTGACATTGTCCTGGAGAACTATACCCCGAGGGTGATGAAAAACTTCGGCCTTGACTACCCGGTACTCCGTGAGGTCAATCCCGGCATCATCATGATTTCCATGCCCGGTTACGGGAATGATGGCCCCTATCGCGACTACCCTGCCTACGGGACCACCCTGGAGCAGCACGCCGGTTTCTCCAGTATCCTTGGCTACCCGGACAGTGGACCCTACCGCACGCAGTCGACATACACCGACCCCGCAGCCTCGATAAACGCCGCCGGAGCGGTGATGCTTGCCCTCTGGCACCGCCGCCGTACCGGACAGGGACAGTACATCGAGCTTGCCCAGATAGAGACCAGTGTCGGTCTTCTTGCTGAACCGCTTCTCGATTTCGCCATGAACGGGCGCGAACCGATACGAACGGGTAACCGGCACCCCTGTATGGCACCCCACGGCTGCTACCGCTGCCGCGGCGACGACGCCTGGCTTTCAG
>DATKWT010000053.1 GCA_035529395.1 Dehalococcoidales bacterium
AACTCCTCTGTGTTTGAAGGGTCCACCAGCAGGCCATTCTCCCCTGACGAGATGACTTCCCTGATACCGCCCAGTCTGGAAGCAACGACCGCTCTGCCGCAGGCCATGGCCTCCTGCACGGTCATCCCGAATGGTTCGAAAAGCGATGGCATAGCGAAGAACTCCGCCTGCTGATAGTACGGGACCAGGAGCTCGTCCGGGATATAGCCCGTAAGGTGCACCCGGCTCTCCAAATCCTTTTCGGCAATAATCCCCTTCATCATGGACAGGACCCCGAGCTCCCGCTGCTCCGGTTTGAGCGACCCTCCCCCGATGACCAGGTGGATATCCGGAATTGACTGCCGGACAATGTCAAAGGCGTACAGCAGGAAGTCATGCCCCTTGTTGGCATCAATCCGGCTGAGGCAGAAGATGTACCTCTCCGGCAGACCGGTTTCAACCTTCGCCTCCCCTGTGGCAGGAGGTCGGAATGTGTGCACATCCACCCCCGGAGGAATGACGACGATGTCATCAGACGTGAACCCGTAGAGTTGCTCCAGTTTCTCCTGCTGGACCGTAGTAGTGACTGTCTGCGCCCTCACCGAGCGGAAGATGCGCAGCTCTTCGGCGGTGCGATGGCTGAACCGGTACTTCCTCTCCATCTCGTCCGGGTCCCCGCCCATCTGCTCGCGTTTCCAGGCACCGAGGGAGTGAGCGGTAAAGAAAGCAGGACGGTCGAGGGTTCGGGCAACATCCAGGGTGACAATCCCGGCGTCCACGTAGTGACCGTGGAAGAGGTCGTAGTCGAGGTCATTCTCGCGGATGAAGGTTATCACATTCTGTGCAAGCTCGGGGAGGACATCGTATATCTCTTCCTTGGCGATGAAGCACGATGGACCACACGGTATCCGGATGACCCTGACATCGGGGTAGTCCGGGACGGGGTCGACCTGCGGCCTGGAGTGGTCGCACCAGCGGGTGTAGATGTCCACCTTTACACCATACGCGGTGAGGGCCTTAGCCAATTCCAGCACGTAGACCACCTGCCCGCCGGTGTCAGTCTGCCCAAGCTGGGGTACGGGGTCGAAGTACCCGTGTGTGCTCAGCATACATATTCTCTTCAGCTTACGTTCCTTTTTTTGCATCATTCACCTGTGCATCGTAGTCTCCGGTGATAATTATGTCCGCGCGGGAACGGTGTGATGAAATGATATCGTGCTCTATTTTGAGGACTTGTTCGAGGAAGGCGTCCTGTGTCTCCCGGGCGCGGAGTTTTCGCTTCTCCCTGGTGTCGATGTAAGTGCGGTCTATGAAGACCCGCCGGTGAACGTTCTTCAGGGTGGTGGTGTAGGTCCCTTCGACTATAACCGTCCTGGCCCCTTCGAGGTTGATTATTTCCTTGGTTATACGGTCCTCTTCAAAAATGACCAGGGGCTTGGTTATCTCACTTTTGCCTTCGAGGATGTCTTTAAGGTTCCGGTCGAGCAGGTCGAGGCGTACTTCGGACAGACCGACGTGCGCGATGTTCTTCCGCCGCATCTCCTCGTTCGTCCTGGGAGGATATACAAAGTAGTCGTCCTGCTGAAGGATTACGCTGCCGATGTCCTGTTCCGAGAAGACGTCGGAAAGAGCCTCGGCGACCTCCGACTTGCCACTGCCGGACTCGCCGGCAATGGTGATGATGAATCTGCTGACGCTGCCCGTGAGCAGGGGAAGCAGAAGTAAACCTGCCTGCCGGGCTGCCTCGATGTGCCAGGTCTCGATGATGAGCTTGTCGCCTTTCACACCATTGCCTCCCTTTTAGGACGTTACCCCCAACATTGCGGGATACCAACTGGCGGGATGCTAAACTGCCAAACGGCCCTGCCGTACAGGAATACTATCACCTGTTGCGGGTACTGGCAAGAAAGTGTACTCGTCCGGTGCATTAGTGACACTCTGGTACAGTCGATGCTGGCCGCCTTCTCATGTGGCAATGCCTCATCCCCCTTACGCCCTTCTCCTCTGGAGAAAGGCTCCTATATCTATATATAGTGCTTCCAACAGTTCGTTAGTTTGCTGAGACTGCGAAAGTAGTTTTCAGTCAAGCCGTCCTTTTTAAGGGTTTGGAATCAGCATCGTCATACAAATAACGATATTTACGAAACACTACGCTAGTAGCCGCACAGAATCTGGGCTTTGTGCCGCGAGATTCTTCGAGGATTCCTCGTTCTACTCGGAGCCCCGCTCAGAATGACAGTTGCCGTTGAGTACAAAGGGATTGAAAAGGGGCTTCACCCCTTTTGAGTGACTGAGCAACGGTCGTATCCTTGATTGGATATTGATATGGGGATAGGTGGCTGATACAATCCAGATATGAACTAACATTGATGGAGGTAATGTAATGGCAAACAAATGGCAGGATATCAGAGAGGGATTGTGTGGGGCTTTGGTGATTGGTGGTTCTCTTGTAACACCCTTCCTACGATATTGGCGCACACGGTGGGGTGCTACCGAAGCCGAACTTAAGAAGAATCTGCCTGGTGATGACTTGGTACCACACCCAAAATGGCAGTACACAAATGCAATTACTATAAATGCTCCTTTAACCAGCGTCTGGCCTTGGCTAGTACAGGTAGGACAAGGACGTGGTGGTTGGTACAGCTACGAATGGCTTGAAAACCTAGCCGGCTGCGATATCCATAATGCAAATCAGATTATTCCTGAATTCCAGCACCTGAAGGTTGGAGATATCGTGGAACTTGCACCACAGTTCGGTTATCCCGTTGCGATTGTTGATCCGTGCCGTGCGATTGTCCTCCACAGCGATTCACGCACTGGAGGTTTGCCAATCCCGGTTAAAATGAAGCCCGGGGACTACAATATCAGTACTTGGGGATTTTTCCTCGAAGAGATTAACGAAAAATGCACTCGGCTCATCACCCGACTTCGTAATGACTACACTCCCAAAATGGTATTAAAACTTATGGCTGGTCCCAGCTTAGTAGAACCAGTTAGCACTGCGATGCAAAGGAAGATGTTAAAAGGCATCAAGAAAAGAGCTGAGGCTTAGGTTTTCAAGGGTAAAATCTAATTAGGTAGTGATTTATTGGGCAGCCAATGACTGCCCTCATTCTTTCCTACCTGAACGTACGCATGGATGGGCAAACACCCCGATGTTTGTTCAATATAGTCAAACTCAGGCATTGTTGTCCTAAATAGGCGTGTCTTTAACAATGCTGAGGCTAAAAGGGATTGGTTGACCGTTGCTTGTACACTCTTCAGTAAATATTCCCCCTTCCCCAAATGGTGAAGGGGGATACAGGGGGATGGGGTGACCTGACAGCAGTAGTACTACCGTTTATAGATTGCTTCGGTGTCTCCTCGTAATGCCACTCCTTGAAGTAGCCCGGACCCTTATAGCTTCTGTTATGTCAACCTTCTGTCTGAGCGAGAGCAGAAAGACCATGTGCGGATAGCGGCCGTCCTCGGCCGTGACATGCTGGTAGGCCGGTTATCAGAAGTAGCGACGGAAGCCGTGCGCGGATGGTTCGAAGCCAGCGGAACGGTAGAACCGGTGGGCGCCGGGACGCTTCTTGTTGCTGCTCAGGGTAATCTTGTAGCATCCTGCGTCTCGTGCGTGTGTTACGGCGTAGTCCATGAGCAGCTTGCCCATACCGCGGCGCCGGTGCCGGCGGTCGACAACCATGTTCTCCACCAGGGCCCAGGGCAGGGCATCGTGGGAGAGGTTGGGCACAATCAGCAGCACCAGGGTTCCGATGACCTCGCCGTCTTCTTCAGCAACCACCAGCTCGTGCCCGGGGTATGCGGCGATATCGGCAAACACCTGCCGGAAGCTATCGGGTGTCGGTTTATATTCCTGCTCAGCCTGAGAGGTCGTGATGGCCAGTTCCCGGTAGAGCTCGAGGATGCGCGGGATATCTGCCTCGGTGGCCAGCCTGACCGTTACCATCGTCCTCGTGCCTCCCCGCACTCCCAATGATATGCACCATTCTACTGCATTTCGCTCCCGGTGCAAAGTCACGGGTCGTCAAATGCCATTCGGCCCTTCATTCGTATCAACTGGTACTCTACCGATACCGGTTCGTAACTGTCCTGTAACCATGCAGGCACAATCTTAATCCCGCCTTAACCCCGGTGCGGTATGCTGTAATTAATAGGATTTAATAAGGAGGAAAGAAAATGAACTACCTGATTGCATCGACCCGAGTGATTGGCAGGTTCCTGGGTCTTGTCTTTGGTTACGGCCTCGAGATTCCGTCTCAGGATGTAGCGAATCGCTACCCTACCCTGCGGTACTACTTCTAGCCATGTCACAGCGTAAACCCCGCCCGGCCACGTTCCACTAGCCCGGAAAGAAAAGACATTTCATCGAGCGTGGCTGCGGCGCAGGGAAGCGCCTTCTTCCTGCCCTGCATCCCATTCCAACAGACCCACCCCTCAATCCGTCCCCTCTCCTGTACTGTCCTTAACCCGCCTCTTTTCGCCACAATGTCCTTCCACGAAAGGTATCCCGTCATTATCTCCGGCACTGGAATATTATCGTGGCATCTTCTCCCTTCGAGCCGGCGTCCCGGTACGGTGTAGTTGCCCTGATATCGCGGAAACCGGCGACTTCGAGCAGTTGCCGGAACTCGTCCCGCTCGTATAATCGCAACGATAGCTCCTCGACTTCGTCGTCAACAACTTGACCATGGCTGATAACCTGGTAGCGGTGTATGTCCTGCTGGACCTGCTCCCCGGAGTCGTACGTCGGTAGAGCACTAAAGACAAGCTCGGTGCCATCGGACCGGGTAAAGCGGGATTCGTGCCACGTTCCGAGGTCTCCGTTCAGCGCTCTCGGGGTTTCAATTTCAAGGACCAGCTTACCGCCGGGAACGAGGTGATGGTGGAGTCTCCGGAGGGCTTCCGCAGCATTTGCCCGGTCGGTAATAAGGCCGAAGGAACCGGCGGGGATAAGGATATAGCCGTACCGGCGGGCAATATCCAGCTCCTGGAGAAGCTGCTGATAGAGTACCGGTTGAAGTCCCTTTGCCTCGCAGCGGTTGTGGCATGCCTGAAGCATGTGAGGCGATGAATCGACACCATCAGTATCGATTCCCCGTTCCAGGAACGGAACCAGGAAGCGCCCTGTACCGCACATTGGTTCCAGCACGGGATGGGCGGTGTCTTCGTGACAGTGGAGGAAGAACGCCAGGGCATCCGGCGGCGCCTCGGGCTTGGAGAGGTCATAGAACTCGGTGCAGAGTTTTCCGTAGATACTCGTCATCGTGTCCGGCGTAGCCTTTCGCTATAGTATTATTGGTCCGTCGCTGACTACCTGCTCTTCTTCGAGCCGGTCAATCTCCCGGTCACTTATGCCGAGAATCTCGGCGAGGACGTAACGGCTGTGCTCGCCGATGCAGGGTGCCGGGCGATTGACACCGGTCGGGGTTTTGGACAGTCTCAGGGGGAACCCGGGATAATCATGGTTCCCTGCCTGGGGATGGGTCACGTTGGTGAAGTAGCCTCTCTCTCTAAGGTGGGGGTCCTCCATCACCTCTTTTACATTAAGAACGGCCCCGGCGGTCACCCCGGCCTTTTGCAGGATGTGCATCGCCTGATAATGGTCCTGTTGCGTGGTCCACTCACTGATGAGCTTGTCCAGCTCATCCTGGTTCTGCCATCGGCCCATCTGGTCGGAGAACCTTTCCTCCTGCGTCCACGGCGGATTACCGATAGTCCGGCAGAACGCGCTCCACTCTTCATCCGTAGCCACGGCAACTGAAAGCCAGGCGTCGTCGCCGCGGCAGCGGTAGCAGCCGTGGGGTGCCATACAGGGGTGCCGGTTACCCGTTCGTATCGGTTCGCGCCCGTTCATGGCGAAATCGAGAAGCGGTTCAGCCAGAAGGCCGACACTGGTCTCTATCTGGGCAAGCTCGATGTACTGTCCCTGTCCGGTACGGCGGCGGTGCCAGAGGGCAAGCATCACCGCTCCGGC
>DATKWT010000054.1 GCA_035529395.1 Dehalococcoidales bacterium
GCAGGGGTGTCTGGGCGTCATTCTTACAGAATGACGTTAGCAGAATCCGAAACCAGATTCTGCCGGTGTCCCCCAGATATGATTTTTCCCCCCTTCCTCGGTAGGAAGGCTCTTCCTGGCCAGGAAGGGGAAGGCGGCCCAGAAGGGCCGCACGGGGGTTGGTCGAAAGGGTTTTTCATCACCCTGCTAGAAGACCATCCCTTTTCGCCGCACGATGTCGCCCAGCACCGCCACCTCAGGAACAGCGATACCAGGACCGGCCTGTTGCCCGGGAGACGATGTCCGGTAGATGATGGCCGTAGCACCGAGTTCAGGACTGGAGAGGCAGCCAAACAGGCGAAATGCCGGTTCACCTCAGCGTGCGCCCGATTGCGGATAGCTGATGCTGTCGCCCCAACTGATGACCTCGTCGGCAAACTCCTCTACGGCAAGAAGACCAGCCGCCCACAAGAAAGCCCGGTCCCTTTCCGGTACCTCGGCCAGGGTCAACCACTTCACCTCGACAAGAAGCTGACTCTCGCCTCCGAACTCCGGGTCAGTGCCCAGCCGGGGCTCCTGATTACCAATGTCGACCAGGAACGTGTAGTAGCTGACCTGCGGAGAGGAGGCGAAGGCACTGACCTCAGGCACAATCGTACCGACCACGCCGCACTCCTCTCTGAGCTCACGGACCGCCGCTTCCACCGGCGTCTCCCCCTGCTCAATACCACCACCGGGCAGGCACCACCATTCTTTGCCATCCTGGCGATGTTTGACCATCAGTAGTCTATTCTCACGATGAACGATACACTGTGCTCTCCCCATGCTGACCTCCCCCCAGTCGCTGCGCCGCGTGTTTAACCAGTAACCGCAGGAGTGGGCGCCCCCACCTGAATCAGTGGCGTCTTGAGCGTGAAGACACGCCAACCCCTCCTGGTCCTATCCCACTCCGGAACCCTCGCTCCACCGCCAGCAGTAGCCATCACCTTCCCGGTAAAGGCGCAGGAACTCCTTTTCAACCAGGTTACGCACCTGCCGCTGCACGACATCAGCGGACTGACCCAGCGCCTGCGTTATACGAAGGACCAACTCTCCCTCAGCCGCATCAGCATCGGTGACCGCTTGCGCGGCACCCGGACTCTCGATGACGTCTCCCTGAATCAGACTCCAGATAAACTCGCGGCTTTCCTCCCCTTCCAGCCGTGCGATAAAACGCTCGTCCCCGGCCTCAGCCCTGCGTCTGATTTCAAGCCAGGCCTTTTCAATGACCTCTTCATAGAAAGCCATTGCCTCAATTGCCATCTGCGAACTCATATCCGCTGTCTCAACAATGGGATGGTTTGCATCGAACTGCGCCCAGTCCGTGGTGAGGATGCGAAGTCCGTAGTCGGCTGCTTTTTCGTAAAGGTCTGTGCCGGGCAACGGAGAAAGCATGTGATACCCGTACTGGACGCCATAGGTCTCGTTAATCTCAGCAGCAAAGGACCTGGACTTCAGGATGGTATCCGCGTTCTCTCCCGGAAGACCGATTATGAAAGAGCTGAAGACCTCAAGCCCGGCATCGGTGGCTATCTTTGCTCCCCTCCTCATTACATCAGGAGTGATTCCCTTCCCGATGGTCTTGAGAATACCCTCATCGGCGGATTCTATGCCGAACAGCATCATCCGGCAGCCCGCTCGCTTCATCAAGGCCACCAGTTCCTCCGTCATATTGTCCACCCGGGCGTATACGGTCCATATTATGTCAAGATTACGCCTCAGTATCTCTTCGCATATCTCACGAACATGGTCGTGGTTGACGGTAAAGGTGTCATCAACGATGTTGATCTCCCTGAAGCTGAAGTCACGCTTTATCCCCTCTATTTCATCCACCACCAGCCCGGGAGTGCGATAACGGACCTTTCGACCAAACATGCGACTTGCCGAGCAGAACAGACAGCCGTACGGGCACCCCCGGCTGGTAATCACAGTGCATGGCGTCCCCAGGGCGTAGTATCGTACCAGAGGTATCAGATGTCGCGCCGGCAGGGCCAGCCCGTCAATATCCTGTATCAGAGGCCGGGACTCAGTCCTGACGACAACTCCGTCTCCGGCAAAGGCGATACCGGCCACACCGGCAATGCTGCCGCCGCCCGCCACAGCCCGGGCCAGCTCAACAACTGTCTGGTCACCTTCACCGATAACCACAGCATCAATCCAGGGGGACTTTAGCAGGGTGTCTTCCAGGGCAAAGCTGACATGCGGCCCGCCGATAACCGTCACGACGCCGGGGTCCACTTCCTTGCAGACCTTCAGCATTTCGGTGGCTAGCGGGTAGTTCATCGTCACACAGGTTACACCGACAAGCTGGGGCCGGTATTCCTCCAGCTTCTGCCTGACCTTCTCCGGGCGGTAGCGCATCACCAGGAAATCGAGGATTTGCACCTCGAAGCCGTCTCTCGCCAGCGCCCCGGCAAGATAGGCAAGTGAAAGCGGAGGAAGCGGGTTCTCGTCAAGAGGGTGTGCCGTACTGATAAGCAGAATACGCAAGAAACATCCTTTCCGGAAGCCAGCCCATGCCCGGTACTTCACCACCCGGCACCTCACCCCGAACATGGCACGAGACCGTGCATCCGAGACTAACACCTTTGCCTGTATGTGTCAAGGCACAGCACCCACCCGGGTTAGCTACACCAGACGGGCCGGAAGGCTTGTATCTCCCGGGATATGTCCCTTGACAAGAGCGTGCGTGTACTCCCGGGTTGCTGCGGACGAAAAACCACGAAACGGTGGTACCGGTGTGATGGGCATAACTACCAACAGGGAGTAAGGTAAGGTCAGGTCTTATTCTGGTCCCTGCGTCACGCCCTGCCCTCCACCTTACACGCTTCCTCGGCCATTACTGCCGCACCGAGCGCGGTTACGCACTGCGGTTCCGGAGGTACAAGAAGCTCCACTCCCAGCTTGTCTTCCACCCGTTTGATGAGCCCTGTGTTAAGAGCGCCCCCTCCGCTGATGGCACATTTCTCTTTCAACCCAACCTTGTTTACCAGGGCGGATATCTTTTCAGCGAGAGCCTGGTGTACACCAGCGAGGATATCTTCTCTGGGAACACCTTCCGATACCCGGGAAACAGCCTCCGACTCACCAAAAACTGCGCACCCAGTGGTGAACTTGACCGGATTTTGCGATTTCATCGAAAGGGGCCCGATATCCTCAAGCTTTATCTGGAGCACATTGGCGATTATGTCAAGGAAGCGCCCACTGCCACTGGCACACTTCTCACTGATGGTGAAGTTAACTATCGTGCCCTGTTCACTGAGTTGCAGCACCTGCGTATATTGCCCCTGGACATCAATAACCGTCCGCGTTGATGGAAAGATGCTGATAATGCCCCGGGCACAGCAACGAATATCAACCACCTGCCGGTCGCTGAACTCCACGTTGGCACTACCCTGACCGGTAGCCACGGTACAGGCAATATTTTCCCGGGACAGCCCTGCCTTTTCCAGGAGTTCCTCTGCCAGCTTCCGGGCTACCGTCCTGTAATTAATCCCGGAAAGGAGCAGGTGGTAGGCCTCCAACTTACCATCGCAGGTGATTACCCCTTTGCTCGTCGATGAGCCTATGTCTATCCCCATGTAGTATGCCATGTTAATCTAACCCTTACTTGAAGAAGGTTGCTTCCTCGAGGCGACGCTCCCCTGTTTGAATGGTCTCTCCATTAGCCAGTGCTTTAAGAGTGAGTTCCTTACCGATGATGGCGGCACCAATTGCCCCGCTGAGAAGCGGTTCTTCGGGAATAAATACCGGGCATCCCAGGCTCTCCTCAAGGGCCTTGACAACACCGATGTTCTTGGCGACACCCCCGGTAAATACTACGTCCGGTTCCACTTTTAAGCGTCTTACTATCCTGCTTACCCGACTTGCGATTGCATCATGGAGACCGGCTACCACGTCCTCCAGTGGTACACCGTTTGAGAGGTGGTTGACCACCTCCTGCTGGGCGAAGACAGTACAGGTACTGCTGACTGATATCTTCTGTGTTGAACCAAGGGATATACGTCCCAGGTCCTCCAATTTCAGGCCCAGTGCCTCGGCCGTAACCTCCAAAAACCTGCCTGTCCCGGCGGCACACTTGTCACTCATCACAAAATCGAGCAACTTTCCATCCCTTATCTTGAGCCCTTTGGCATCCTGCCCCCCGATATCAATAGCCAGTTTGACATTGGGGAAAAAGCTGGCCACGCCGCGCGCGTGGCAGGTCAGTTCGGTAATCTGCCGGTCAGCAAAAGGTACATTTATCCTGCCGTAACCGGTAGCCATAATGAAGGACATATCTTCGATGGAAAGGCCCGCTTCATCCAGTACCTCTTCCATTACCTTGTTGGCCAGACGACGATGTTCAGCGCCGGTATGGTTTACCACGTAGGCACATACCTGCTCATCCTCATCCAGGATTACGACTTTGGTCATGGTCGACCCGAGGTCAATCCCGGTGAAATAGATGTGGATCACCCCCTCTCCGGGTAAGCGCGGTGGGACCAGATGCGGAACCACTAGTGTAGTGTCTTACAAATGCCTTTACAGTCCCTGTCATTCTAGAAAGCCTATGAAAAACCCTTTCGACCATCCCCCTGACCCCCTTCCTGTCCAGGAAGGGGGGAAAGATTATATCTGGGGTGACACCGGCAGAATCTGGTTTCGGATTCTGCTAACGTCATTCTGTAAGAATGACGCCCAGACACCCCTGCCAAAGGAGGCTTCGGCCCCTCTCGGAAGAGGGAGCGCCCCTAAGAAGGGGCGAAGCCCCTCTGGACTCCCCCTTTTTCATCACCCTGTTAGACTCGTTCCGGGATACGTGTTTGCCCCCTGGATTCCAGCCTGTGCTGGAATGACATCAACATCCATCATACGTAAAGATATATACGAGACACTACACTAGCTGATAATTTCAAGGAAACCCTGTACTCTCGTTCGTAACGGAGCCAGAGCCCCTTCCGTATAGTCATGCTCCAGATATACACAGGGTAAGCCGACTTCGTCGAGGTAGTCACGGACACCGGGAACATCATAACCGTGGGTATCACAGTAACGTACCGATTCCATAATCACGCCGTCAGCCTTCCATTGTTCGGCATAATCTTTCAGATAGCTGAACCTGAATTCCAGGTCCTTCATGTAGTCTTTCTTTGCATCCATGTAGTTATTCACGCGGAATGTACGCGAACATTTTATGTCTTCCATGTAATGTTGAGCCAACCCATTCAGAGGGTCGTCGGTTAGTTCTACATCCTCAAAATAGGGACGGCTGCCAACACAGGTATCATCCATGACAACATTGGCATCCAGGCCCTCTATCATCTCCATCATTGCCGTGTCGTCAATAATGCTTCCCCATACCAGAAGCCGGGCTGACTTCTTCTGCGGACCGTTCTTGCGTTCCTTAACTTCGCTGATAACCTCACGCAATAGCTGTTTTCCCTCGTCGACAGGGATGCTCTCGATAGCTTTTATCACCTGTACTGTCTCGGCTCCCGATATTAGAGGAGGGTCGAGTTTTTTAAGCTCATACAACTCCCGCACCAGTGCACGCTGCTCATTATGCGCCTGTATTGCTGCTTGAAGCGCTTCGGTAGTCATTTTCTTCCCAACGTGGTCTTCCAGCGCTTTCCTGAAATCTTCAAGCAATCCTTTTTCATGAACAAGCGCTGTGTCGTGAAGTGTATGAGGCATATCTATATGATGAGAAAACGGGGGCTTGATAGCATAAATCCAGATGCCGCTCAAGGTCGAACCTACGTCGCAGATATGCGAGGTGACAAAACCGTCAAGGAAATCATACTTCCCCTTCAGACCGAGATCGAGACAACTCCGCAGAAATGGGCAATTCACGGCCGGCATATACGAATCCGCTTCGGTAACCGGTTCGTGTAAATCTCCAAAAATACGGTACGGTACGATATCGAGAGCAGTCATCATCTCAAGGACGGGGTAAATACAGAGATACCCCATCACATGTTTACCTTCCGCGCGTAGTTCCTTAGCCCGGCTGGAGCGGTCCTGGTATAACTCGATAGCCCGGGCAAGTCCCTTATTTACCTCCACTGCCATTTATTGAACCTCCTTGCAGTACACTCTATCTATTTGATACGGGCCCTACAGGGGCATTACCACGGCATCCCCAGTTCTTTCCTTACCTTCCGGTAATGGTCCATCGTCTCTTCAAAAGCCTCCGCCTTCCTCAGGGCTTCCGGCGCATTGAAGGCGCTCGCGTCGATGATGTCCCCTTCAATCACCAGGGACGGTACTTTCAATACGTCAAGTATTTTCCGTTGCAGCAAGTTGAGGCCTGCTGATGTCGCACGGCACGTCAGCAGTACGTGCAGGACTACGCCGTCAACCTGGTAATCGCTGATATGCTTAAGACCCAACCGACTGGACATGCCATCGCAGAGAATCTCGTTCTTGATGATTTCCACTTCGTCCGGCTCGTAGTCCTCATGAAGGCTTTCTTCAAGACTGCGGTACTGTCGGCGCACGTACCGCTCCATAGGGTCATCAATCATGCTGAGGTCAATATCTCGTGGACGGAACGGACGATAGGCACTCTCGATAACAAAGTTCCAGCCTCTTTCAGCAAGGTCATCAAGAAATCCCAGAGTATGCCAGGGCGGCAGTCCTTCAAAGGCAAGACGGTACTTCTCAGGCCGGTTGATGCCGGCAATACCTTTTTCCACCCGCTCCTTGACCTCATCGTACATCCTTTTATGGCCCTCGACTATTACCTCGGGGTCGGCAGCCCCACGGAACAGGGCAGCGGTCATGACACTCCAGAAATCACGGGTATGCATCGGTCCGGGACGTGATTTACGCAACTCGTTTATCTCCCAGCGCAGACGGTTGATTTCATTGGTACCGCCGCCGGTAAACTCCAGCATGTCCCAGTCCATTTTTTTCCCGAGCAAGTTCTCAAGGAAAGCAACAAAAGCCTTCAACTCCTTAACCAGGAACTGAACGTTGCGCTCATAGGTCTCGGGCGATAACCTTTCCCTGGTGCCGGGGCTGGGCGATTCAAGAGTCCAGACCGGAGCGTCGAAGAAACGTCCGAGCGACTGGAACCATTTGAAACGGGCATCACAGGTCTGACCTGATGCTACCATTAACGTGGGCTTTGGCATACCACCTCCGGGAGCTTCCGGCGGAATCTTGCCATCCAACTCAAACATCCGGGCGGAGTACCCCACAGAAGCCCGGGCATACCCACAAAGATGAGAAGGCCAACCCTCGGCCTCCGAACGTTCCATGAAAGGTTCCGCCATTCCCTGTGCGGCACAGAGACTACTATAGTTCTCCGGAAAGACTGTTTTTATGCCCATGGCGTTGAGGATAGCGTTGGCCCAGCCTTCAAGCATTACCCAGGCAACAGGTTTTCCTTCTTCACTTGCCTCGACACCACCCTCGTACATCCTGTCGACCTCGGCACGCAGTTCATACATCGACTTCAGTCTATTAAGTGCCCTCGGTTTTGTTTCTTGCGTCATTGCCAGAATCCTCCCTCTCGGCTTAGTGTCACCAATACGGTTCCGGACCGTCAGATAACTTCCTTTTCCCTTAACTCGGCGATTTCCTCCCAGGTGTAGCCCCCCATTTCAATAAGCACTTCTTCGGTATGCTGTCCGAATTCAGGTGCTTCGGCCACGATCTTCCCCGGTGTTTCACTAAGTTCTACCGGCAGACCTCTTACTTTTATCTTGCCAAGTGCCTTGTGGTCGTAGTCCATTATATATTTATTGGCTATCACCTGTGGGTCATTGGTCAGGTCACGGATTGTCTGTATCGGCGTGCAGATGATGTCTCCGGTCTCCTTGAGATGCTTCATCCAATCATCTACCGTCCGTGTCAGGAAAATCTCATCCATTATGGCAATGATTTCCGCGGTGTTCTCCCGCCTCACATCCTGATTCTCGTACTTGGGGTCGTTGGTGAGATGCTGAATCCCCAGCGCTTCGCAGACCACTGGCCATTGCCTGTCCGGCTGGAGCATACCCAGCACAATCCAGCGGTCATCCTTGCACTTGTAGTAGTTCCACAGCGGGTTACCCGCGTTTTTTCGCGTTGGCTTGGGAGCTTGTAACATCTCTTCCGTAGGGTCCGGCATGAGGTATTGCAATATACCGATATTCAGGCTTTGCAGCGTAATCATGCTTCCCAGGTGTGAGACATCCAGCTTCTGACCGACTCCCTGCCTTTCTCGTGCTACAAGGGCCATCAAAATACCATAAGCTGTCATTACTGCACCCATCTGGTCAGCCAGACCGCCGCCTAAAGGTAAGTTAGGGTCATCGGGAGTGGCGACAAAACTACTTATACCAGACCTTGCCAGCCCTATCATGTCAAAGGCCGGTTCTTTAGCTTCAGGTCCCTTCGGTCCGTAGCCGGAAGCGGCCGCGTAGATAATCCTGGGATTGTGCTGCCGGATGGTCTCGTAGTCCATTCCGAGTTTCTCCGGTACACCCTGCCTGAAGTTGTGTACAAATACATCCGCATTCTTTACCAGGCGGTAAATAATGCCTTTGCCGTCCTGTTTGGTCAGGTCAACGGTAATGCTTTTCTTGCCGCGATTGTTGATTTCAAAGTAAGCGTTTTTGCCTTCGGGCATCTCACCAAGGGCGGTGAATTTGAGACCCCGACCGGCATCACCGGTGAGGCGGTTCTCTATGTGGACTACCTCTGCGCCATAGTCAGCCAACATGGCCGTCGCCACCGTCCCCATCTGCCACTGTGTCCAATCAAGCACCTTGATACCTTCAAGCGGTCCAGGCATTCACATATACCTCCGCGTATTCAATCGTCACATCTCTTCCGTGGCACGTACCGGTCTATGACCGTACCGATGGTGGTGATTCCTGTGGCCTCATTATAGCAACAACAACGCAATATCTCCATGAGCACCGGAGCAGAGGGACCGGGCAAGGAATGTCCCGACAGGCCGACATAGCCCGCTTCGTCCGGGCTACTCCTCGCCATCGCCACTTTTTGCCAGGAACTCGTGGTAGCCAACGAAGCGGGATAGCGCCCTTGAAGCGCTAAGCTGGGATAGATAGGTAGGCAAGCCGGCCCTGGCGGACTTTGTCCAGAGCCTTGCCGCTGTTGCCGCCGCGCTGGGGTCGTTGGCGGACGCATTCAAGGCCATTACCACCGGTTTGTCATACCGGTTTTCCCGGGCAAATTCGATTATGAAGTCGCCCACAGTCTCCATATTCCGCAACCGCTCCGGGTTCCTGCCATCTTCGTTCCAGACGTAGCGGTCGAGGATAACCATATCAATCATCGGGTCAGCGACAGCCATCTCCAGGGCACGACGGAACAGGTCAGCATTCTCCTGCAGCATCCAGGCATCAACCGGATTACGGGCACTATTTCCGGCGAGACGAATGAAGGTATTCAATTCCTTCCTCGTCTCCTCGGTAAGTCGTGGCACCTCCAGGCCTTCACGGCTGCAGATATCCGCCATTGCCACCGAGTTGCCACCGCCACCACCTATCAGCAACACGCGCCGTCCGCGGGGCGGCTTGAGATGCATAAAGGCCAGTGTCACATCCACAATCTCTTCAAGGGAGTTTACCCTCACCGCTCCGGTCTGGGCAAAGAAGGCGTCCCAGACCTTTTCTTCGCCGGCCAGCGAACCGGTGTGGGAGGCCACTGCCCGTGAACCGCCCTCGGTCAGTCCACCCTTCCAAACGATGACGGGCTTGACACGGTTGACTCTCTTCACAAGCTGGGTAAACCTGCTGCCATCCCGAATACCCTCAAGATATATATTGATTATCCTGGTTTCCGGGTCCTGAGCCAGGTACTCAAGGAAATCAATTGCCTGGAGCCCGCAGGCATTCCCGAAGCTTATCATCTTGCTGAAGTAAACGCCGAGCTTCTGCGCGTACCCGCTGAGCATCTCACCATGCCCGCCGCTCTGCGAAAGGAAAGCGACAGAGCCGCTGCCTTCCGGTTCCTCCCCCCAGTAGGCCAACCGGCTCGCCGGGACATAGAGTCCCATGCAGTTCGGCCCGACAACCCGCAAGTCGCCACGCCGGATTATCTCGGTAATCTGCCGGTCAAGCTGACGGCCCTCTTCCAGACCGGTCTCGGCAAACCCCGAGGAGAAGATGTGTACGTTCTTAACCCCGGCAGTAATACAGTCCTCAAGCACCTGAGGTACAGCCGGTCCGGGAATGGCGATGATGACAAGCTCCGGTGGCTCGGGGATGGACTTAATATCCGGATATGCCCTGAGCCCGTTGACTTCAGTAGCCTTTGGATTCACGGGATACAATGAGCCGGCAAACTGGAGCTTCTGCAGTCTCCCCAGGAAACTCGCTCCACCCCATGCCCCGGGGCTGGCCGATGCGCCGACCACTGCCACCGACCCTGGATTAAACATGCTGTCCAACCGGTGTCTTTCCGCCATTGATGGAATCTCCTGCTGCAAGTCTTATAATTCATGCTATCACAGTGCCACGCCTGACGACAAACGTGGTCGCAGAGACGGACGAGGGGCACCCAGGCATGAAACAGCGTACGACAGGAAACGCTAAGGCAAAGGCAGGTTACTCAGAATAGAAAGAGGATTATTGGGCGTTTACTCTGCTCAAAACGCCGGTGCCGGTACGAAGGCGCTCCTGGCCAGTGCTACCGACGGCAGGTCCCTGCTACTCGGTCCTTCCCCGGAGCAGGTCCTCGGCAATCCGCACCGCTTCGTCACCCGATAGCTCCAGGGGTTCCTGGTATTTCACCTCAACGTAGTCCCTCTCCAGCTTCTCCAGATAGGAGCGGAATTCCGCGCTGCGATTGGCCATTGACCCCAGTTTCTCCTCGAATTCCGCTGCCTCCTGGTCCAGGTCTGATACATCAAGGCCAAGCTGAAGCAGGCCGTCCAGCCTTCGGACCATCGCCCGTATCGTCTTGGGATTGTGGGAGATGACGATACTGAATTCAGGGTAGTAGGTTGCCCTGGCGGTGAGGCTCACCATCTCGATGCCCCTTTGCTGGCAGATATAGAGCAAGGTAGTACCAAACCGGCTGGGCCCTGCGTAGCTGGTGTAGCGCACGCCGTATTTCAGCATCTCTTCCTTGAGCTCGGACGTGGTGCAGGCACAGGAGACGTTTGGCTCCCTGGTATGCGGGGTCTTGTCCAGCACACCACCGAGAAGATATATCCGTGAAACACCGAACTCCCCGACCACGTGCAGGATGGCATCTGCAAATTCTGTCCAGTGCAGGTTCGGCTCGGTGCCATCGAAGAGGACTACATCACTCTCAGACCCGGGATTTACCCAGTAGTAGAACTGGTTGCTATGGAAACTGTGTCCGGTTATGACACCGTCCTCGATTTTCACCTGCGGCCTGGATGCAATCTGCCCCGGCACCTGAAATATATGAAACCTGTCAATCGGTATCTCGGCGAATTCCTTCGCGGAGAGCTTTCGTATCAGGTACTCCACGCTACCGGTGGCAGCCTCTCCGCCGTCAACCCACCCGCTGATACCGCAGACCATAACAGGACGCCTGAGACCGGGTCTCTCGGTGATAATCACATTTTCTGGTTGTTCCATATTGCCCCTCTCCGCGGTCTCACAACCCATCCGCTTCGGCAGGAACCGGTCCGACTATATATCCGATACAATATGATATCCTAATTCTATACCCTGACGCATCCCATAGTCCAGATTGCATGCTCGTTCAGGTGATTGGTAACAGGCCAAGGTTCTAGTGTAGTGTCTTACAAATGCCTTTACAGTCCCTGTCATTCTAGCAAGCCTATGAAAAACCCTTTCGACCATACCCCTGACCCCCTTCCTGTCCAGGAAGAGCCTTCCTACCGAGGAAGGGGGGAAAGATTATATCTGGGGGACACCGGCAGAATCTCGTTTCGGATTCTGCTAACGTCATTCTGTAAGAATGACGCCCAGACACCCCTGCCAAAAGGAGCGCCTCTCAGAAGAGGCGGGGCCCCTAAGAAGGGGCGAAGCCCCTCTGGACTCCCCTTTTTCATCACCCTGTTAGACTCGATCCGGGATACGTGTTTGCCCCCTGGATTCCAGCCTGCGCCGGAATGGCATCAACATCCATCATACGTAAAGATATATACGAGACACTACACTAGCCTGTCATTGCGAGCCGAACCTCCGAGTTGAGCGAGGAGGTGGGCGCGGCAATCTCGTTCTCACCGTGAGATTGCGCGCCACTTGGGTCAGTGGCGCTTCACCAAACTCCTCGCAATGACATTCCCTGAAGCAGACCGGACCCGTATAGCTTCTGAAGTGTCACCGGCCTATGTGAACGAGACCAGGATTGCCGCTATGTACCTGCCTTACCGGCATGCAAGAAACGATTCTTCAGCAGTACAGCAAAATCAGACCCTGGCATGGACTTATTTTGATGTGTAACATAAATACGCGTATACTGAAGGCTACCATAGTCGCACCGCAGCACAGGCAATCGCTGCCGGGAGATATCGCCGAGAACAGAAAGGGGTACTGATAATGAACAGCAACTTCCCGGGACTTTTCGCACCGGGCCGGATAGGCCGGATGGAACTGAAGAACCGAATCGTGATGCCGCCGATGGGAACCGGCTACGGGGCGGAGGGGGGTTACGTCAGCCAGCGGCTTATCGATTACCATGAAGCACGGGCCAGGGGCGGCGTGGGCCTGATTATCACCGAGGTTACCGCACCATCACTGCAGTGCCAGGCTTCCAGTTACCTGCTTACTCTGGGGGATGACAGCCATATACCGGGCTTCAGGGACCTTGCCGATGCGGTCCACCGCCACGGTGCCAAACTCGCCGTCCAGTTACAGCATTCCAGTTGGGAAATCAGGGACGGCTCTCCGATACAGGTCGGTCCGTCACCCGTCATGGTACCGGCGCGTGTCATGGGCATCTCAGGCAAGCCAACCCACGAACTGACTACCGGCGAGATTGCCCGAATAGTAGAATGGTTCGCCAGCGCAACGCGGCGGGCAAAGGAAGCCGGTTGCGACGGCGTTGAGTTACACGGCGCCCACCAGTACCTGGTCGCTTCGTTCCTCTCCGCGTCCACCAACCAGCGCCAGGACGAGTACGGTGGTACGGCTGAAAAAAGGGCAAGGTTCCTGGTCGAGATTATCAGGGCCACCAGGGAGGCGGCAGGGCCTGAGTTCCCCATCTGGCCACGGCTCAACGGCCAGGAGTTCGGTATCGAGAACGGCGTCACCATCGAAGAGACCGAGCAGATAGTACCGATGCTGGTCGAAGCCGGTGCCCAGGCGATACACGTATCGGGATACGGTGCCGGTTCCTCGGCCATACGGGCACCGATATCGGACCGACCGGGATTTCTGGTGCCACTTGCCGAGAGGGTGAAGAAGACCACGCAGGTACCCGTAATCGCCGTGGGCAGGCTCGATGCCGAGCTGGGAGAGAGTGTCCTGGCAGAGGGCAAGGCCGACTTCATCGCCATCGGCAGACGCCTCATGGCCGACCCCGAGTTACCCAACAAAGCCGCCGAGGGACGATTTAGTGAAATCACCCCCTGCATCAACTGCATGGACTGCATCGAACGTCCGGTATCAGAGGGACGCGGTTGCGCCTGTGCCGTCAACGCCGCCATGGGACATGAAAGGGAATACGAAATCACGCCCGCCTCTCAAGTGAAGAAAGTGGTGGTGGTTGGCGGGGGGCCGGCGGGAATGGAAGCCGCCAGGGTTGCTGCCCGTAGAGGCCACCGCGTGGTGCTGTTTGAGGAAGACCCCACCGTTGGAGGACAGCTCACGATAGCCGCCCTGCCACCCTACAAAGAGGACATTGCCCTGTTGATAAAATATATGTCCGACCGACTGGCAGAGGCCGGCGTCGATGTCCGCGTCAGCACAGAAGCAACCCCTGAGGCAATTGCGGAGGTCGGACCGGATACCGTGGTCATTGCCACCGGCGGCCTGCCGATAGTGCCGGATATCCCCGGTATAGAAGGAGCAAACGTTGCCACTGCCCAGGATGTACTCTCCGGGAGAGCTACCGCAGGACAGAACGTGGTCATCATCGGTGGAGGGATGGTCGGCTGTGAGACCGGACACTTCCTGGTGGAGCAAGGTAAAACGGTTACTATTATTGAAATGCTGAAGAGGATGGCCGCAGATGTCTCCCCGATGGTCAGACGACGCCTCATGGATGGCCTGAGAGAGAAGAGCGTATCCCTGCATACTCAGGTAACCTGCGAAGAGATACATGACGATGCCGTAACGGTCACAACTGCTGAAGGCGAAAAGCAGACGATATCGGCGGACTCCGTAGTGATAGCCGTCGGTTACAGGCCGAATGACGAGCTTAGCAGAGCCCTTGAAGACAAGGTGCCCGAAATCCTCCGTATCGGGGATTCCGCCGAGCCGCGGCGAATCAGGGAAGCTATCGATGACGGCTATCGAACCGGTCTGTCTCTGTGAGGTCAAGCACCGACGTAGTTCCTAGTCGAACCCGTACCATTCGGTTACATTATCAAGGGGCTCCCTCTCGGAAGTGAACCGGTCCGTCGGGGACTCCGGGTCAGGGTAGCCGATGGCTATCCCGAGGACAATCAGCTTTGAATCCGGTATTTCCAGCACGTTCCTCAGGACATCCGGGTACATGACCGCCTGGATTGCCGGGATGGTCCCCAGGCCGTACTCCACGGCAAGGAGCATGATGTTCTGTGCAACCAAGCCGCAGTCAAACACCGGCCAGACGTTCAAGCCCCCTTCCTGCGAGTAGAAGGTACGGTCGGTGTAGATATAGATGACCACCGGGGCCTCGAACAGCTTCAACCCCTGCAACCCCCACCATGCTCTCTTCTCACGGTCCTCCCGGCCAATATCCATTATCTCGAAGAGCTTCCGGCCCACGGCACGGCGACGGCCGTCGAACGGTTCGGGGAATCCGGTCGGAGCCGCCAGGTCCGGGTTTGTCGGTTCTGTTGCCTGTGCCTTCTCCACGAAAGCCTGCCGAATCTCTTCCAGTTTCCCCCCGCGCACGATGGCGAACTCCCAGGGCTGGGTGTTCGCCCACGAAGGGGCGCGCAGGGCAACCTCTATTATCTTCCTCAGGGTCTCTTCCGGTACGGTATCCGGCTTGAAGCCCCTGATGCTCTTCCGCTGACGGATTGCTTCAACCACGTCCATTTACTGGCTACCTCCTCCTGTTAGTCTCCGGCATTCCCAGGCCGTCCATCATGACAACCCGGCAGGGATACTATCCGGTGATAGACAATGTAAGTGGCCCGGCCCCTTTTGTCAAGGAACCGGACCATATCTTTTCAACGACGGGGGCATGGGAGGTAATATCGGTCTTCGCCAGACCCTACTTCACAACGACAGTCAGCGTGAATGTCCACTCACCCTTCTCGCCACCTTCCCACGGGCGACTGTATTCCATGGATACTTCGGTGGTGCCTTTCCTGAGTGTCTCGAAGGTCCACTGTTGCTGGCCTGCGGCCCCGGGAGCGGGGGGTTCACCATCTTTTTCCCCGGGCGCAATGAACTCGTGGCCTGTCTGGCGCAAGATACCCTTGTCACTGACCTGCGCTGGTTCTACCCATTGGAAACCCGTAGAAGCGTTGGAACACAGAGTCACCGTGAACGTCTCGCCAATGCCGACTTCCACCTGCTTGCTGAGGTGCTGTTGCTCCATGAAATCATCGCAGGATACCTCCACAGTCACCACCCCCGAGGAGCAGGCTCCCAGTAGCAGCGGGATAGTTATCAGTGTGCATACGGTGGCCAATCTTACAGTCATTTTCGCTTCTCCTTTGCAGTTCTGTTTTCCTCTCCACTTGAATCATACGATGCGACGGTAAGAGTATCACACAAACAGTGGACTTCGACAGATACACCGAGAGGCAGACGGTTCCGGCCTGGCTCTCCTATTTATACCATACCCCCACAACCACACCAACATGGACCGGAGCAGCAACGCCTACTGCCTGTCACCCCGCATGGCCCGGAGCAGGTCCGGCTCCGCCTCCTTGCCCATGAGACCATATAGGAAAATCCGAGAGAAGTCACGGAACAGGCTGTCATCCTCTATGAGCCTGATGTAGAGATCGGGACGCCTATCTGCCAGACTGCGGAACATCTCGACATAGAGAAGTATCGCCTCTGGAGTCATGTCAGGACGAATGAAACCCTCCTGCTTGCCCTCAGCAATAAGGTCCATCCATAGCTGGGCAATACTGCCCTGCATCTCCGCATCCACAAACTGCCTGATTTCCGGGTCGGTAGAGAGAATAGTCTGCAGCAGTTCACCATGATAGGCATGGCGCATCTCGCCTTTCTGAAACAGCATCTGCTCCCACCGCTCCAGATAGGGACGGTCACTGTAGATGATTGCCTTGTATTCGGACACTATTGTTGCCAGAAGCCACTTCACCACATCACGTATCAGTCCCTGCTTGCTGCCAAAATGGTTATATATCGTCACCGGTGATACCCCGGCCTTAGCCGCGATGTCGTTCACGCTAACCTTCTTCGTGCCGAAGCTCTTAAAAAGCTCCAGGGCAGCGTGGCGGATGCTCTCCCTCTTCTGTTCCTTGCGGCGCTCGAAACCGTTCATATCACTAACCAAAGAGCATATTCCATACTCTCTGTACTATTTCACTACAAATTATACAAATTTCTATTGACAAAGTCAAGAGGTTAGTTTATGATATGTACTAAATGTACCGCTTTATTTCAATTTCTACACTTATGTGAAGCCGGAAAAGGAAAGGAGAACAAATGGCCGGAGACGCGATAATTGCCCAAAACCTGATCTACAGCTACGGTCAGCTGCTGGCGGTAGATGATATCAGCTTCAAGGTGGCCGAAGGTGAAATCCTCGGTTTCCTCGGTCCCAACGGTGCCGGCAAGTCCACCACGGTCAAGATGCTCACCGGACAACTCCAACCCAAGGGCGGCCAGGCAACGCTGCTGGGAATAGACGTTGCCCGAAACCCGGAGAAAGTGCAGGGTAATATCGGTGTCTGTTTCGAGCTACCCAACCTCTACGAGCAGATGAGCGCCGAGGAGAACCTGAATCTGTTCGCCCGCCTTTTCGGTATAAGGCCCTTCGATGCCGACGCCCTGCTGAAACGCGTCGGTCTCGGCGGCCGGGAGCACGACCGCGTGGAGGGCTATTCCAAGGGCATGAAACAGCGTCTTATGGTGGCCCGTGCCCTGGTGAACCGACCCAGCATCCTCTTTCTCGACGAACCGACGGAAGGCCTCGACCCGACGTCGTCAGAGACCATCCGCAACATCATCCTCCAGGAACGGGAACGGGGGGCAACCGTTTTCCTGACCACCCACGACATGATGGAAGCCGACAAGCTATCCGACCGCGTGGCCTTTGTCGATAACGGAAAGATAGTGGTCCTGGACACGCCGCACAACCTCAAGCAGCAGTACGGCAAGCGGGCACTCAGGGTAGAGGTAGCCAGGCCGGACGGCGGGCTTGACAACCGTGAGGTCATCCTGGACAAGCCGGAGACGGCAGGTGACGTCCAGGGTCTCTTCAGTAAGGAGCGAGTGATTACCGTGCACAGCGAAGAAGCCAGTCTGGAAGACATCTTCATCGAAATTACCGGACGGGGGCTGGTGGGATGAACTGGCAGATTGTCAGGGCACTCATTGCCAAGGACTTCAAGCTTTATTTCAGAAACCGCTTCTTTGCTTTTATTACCGTTCTGGCACTGGTGGCCTATATTGTCATCTATTTCGTGATGCCACAGACGGTTGACGAGACACTGGAGATGGCCGTCTATGCCCCGGTACTGCCTCCGATACTGGAGCAGGCGGGAAGCCAGGGGCTGGAGCTTGTGCTCATGGAAAGTGAAGAGCAGCTCAAGGAGGCGGTTGTCGGTGGCGAATACCTCGCCGGCGTGGTCGTCCCGCCCGACTTCATGGACAAACTGATGTCGGGAGATAAAGGCCAACTTGATGTCTATTTCGGCACGGACACGCCGGAGGAACTGCAGGACTCCATTACGGTCCTGCTCGAGGAGATGGCATATCTCCAGACCGGGCAGATGTTGAGCGTCCGGGTCTCGCCGGAGGTGCTCGGACGAGACATGGTCGGTATTCAAATCCCGATGCGAGACCGCCTGTTACCGATGTTGGCCGTTATTATACTGATGATGGAGATGCTCGGTCTGGCCAGCCTGATAAGCAGCGAGGTCGTTGGTCGCACCGTCCAGGCGCTGCTGATTACACCGATGACGATACGAGGTCTCTTTGCAGCCAAGCTGATAATGGGCACTAGTCTGGCGTTTATCCAGGTCTTGCTGTTCATGGCAGTCACCGGTGGACTGAACCAGCAGCCACTCATCATTATCGTGGCATTGTTACTCGGTGCAATCATGGTAACCGGCATCGGTTTCCTGGTGGCATCCGGCAGCAAGGAAATGACGACGGTCATGGCGTGGGGCTTTCCGGCGTTAATCGTCCTGAGCGTGCCTGCATTCGGTGTGCTGGCCCCCGGAACGGTCTCGGATTGGGTCAGGGCAGTACCGTCCTATTATCTCGTTGATGCCGTCTACCAGGCTGCGAACTTCAATGCCGGGTGGAGTGACATCTGGGATAACCTGTTGATACTGCTCAGTTTTGATATCGTTTTCGTGTGGCTCGGAATCACGGTGCTGGGGAGGAAATTGAGATGAGCGTCCGAAGAGTAGCTATCCTGCTGGGGAAAGACTTCAAGTATGGCTCAAAAGGCTTTATATTCATCATGGCAATCGTCGCCCCGATCTTAATCTCCCTCGTCCTTAACCTGGTATTTGGCACCTTCTTCTCACAAACGGCGAAGCTGGGCATCAACGACCAGGGTAATTCCCGGCTGGTGGACCTGGTATCGGCATCGGATTCGGTGCAGACCCGCACCTACGCCTCGGCTGACGACCTCAGGAAGGCAGTCGAGGTCGGCGCCGTGGACATGGGGGTGTCTTTACCTGATAATTTCGACGAGGACGCATTAAGTGGAAACTCCATAGTCCTGCCTGCCTACGTGTGGGGTGAGAGCCTGGCCAAGAACCGCGGTATCCTGCTGGCAAGTATTAACAGCGCCGTGCGCCAACTGGCTGGTCAGGAAGTGCCGGTCCAAATTGAAACCACCACACTGGGTGATGCTCAGAGCGTGCCCTGGAGCGACCGCCTGCTCCCGTTTGTGCTCCTCTACGCCGTGACCATAGGTGGCACGATGGTACCGGCAAGTCTTATAGTGGACGAAAAACAGAAACGTACACTTACAGCACTGGCAATCACACCGACCACGCTGGGAGATATTCTCGCCGCAAAGGGACTGATGGGCGTAATCCTGGCACTGGTGATGAGTATTGTCATCTTGCTCATGAACCAGGCCTTTGGAGTACAGACCGGGTTACTGATGATAGTGCTCGGCCTGGGCGCCGTGCTGGCAGCGTTATTCGGCCTGGTGCTCGGGGCACTGGTCAAGGATATCAATACACTATTCGCTACCATCAAGGGAATCGGAATACTGCTCTATGCACCGGTTTTTGTCTATATGTTCCCCCAGATACCGCAGTGGATTGGCAATATATTCCCCACATACTATATTATTCAGCCGGTTGTGGAAATCAGCCAGCGGGGCGGTACCTGGTCGGACATCGTCTTTGAGGTCTCCATTCTGGCGGGGCTTATTGTGCTCATGCTTGTAGTGGTTACTTTCAGCACCAGACGACTGAAGCAGCAGGAAGCGTAGCAGGGCACAGAGCAAGAGGCGCCCCTCAGAAGGGGCGCTCCCTTTGGCGGGGGGGTCTGGGCGTCATTCTTACAGAATGACGTTAGCAGAATCCGAAACCAGATTCTGCCGGTGTCCCCCAGATATAGTGGGGTTGGTCGAAAGGGTTTTTCATCACCCTGCCAGGACGTTCGGCAGGAAGCACGCAGGTAGAGAGACGAACTCCGGTCAGTCGCCCGGCGCCCCCACTTCAACCACGGTACGGTACTTCTCCGCTTCCCAGCGCACTGCCTTCTCGACTTGTTCGGGGTCTGCCGTGCCTTCCCGTAGCGCCTGCATCCACGGAGAGGTCGCCGCAATAAGACCAGGAGCAGCTATCGACAGCGGCGGACTCTCAAACAGCCTTACTCCGGGGTTACCTTCGCGGTCGGCAGCCAGCAGACTATCGAAGAAAATGTCGCCAAGCTCATCCATGAGCGTACTACCGGCAACACGAAACCTGTTGCAGAAGTGGAGCCGACAGAGAACAGGCCGGAACTCCTGAATAGGACAGCGGCTGAACTGCGGGGTGTAGAGTTCGCATTGGCACACCTGGCAGCACCGACTCTCGCATTGCAGGCACATCTGTTCTGCCTGGTTATGACGGTCCAACTGCGCCAGCGCCGCCGCCACCTCCTCTCCGAAGAGGGCATCCATCTCTATGTCGGTGACCAGAGGCAACCGGGGTAGCCGGTCCACATGCTCCAGGAAGCTCCGTATCGCCTTTTCCTTATCCATTACACTTATCTGTCTCTCTGGCTGCCTACCTTGCGGACTCACGCATCAGACCCGCCAGCAAGCGAGTGGATGTACTCGACCACAGGCTGGAGGTTCTCCTTCTTGACCTGCTCCCTGTTTCCAGAGCCTATCGTCCCCGGCAACTTGAAGTACTTGACCTCCTGCCTGATGTGCTCCGGTATCTTGAGGTAGGCGGCGGTGCTCTCAGGGTCTTCAGGAGGCACCATTCCAACCACGAGGAGGACCACCTTCTTGCCGCGCAGGGTACTCCACCACTTCTTCAGGAGACCCCGCATGCTGATCCACCCCGCATAGGTGCCGGAACAGAGAATGACGAGGTCGTATTCAGCGAGTCTGGTTTTGCTGAGCTTACCGGCTCTGAAGATGTCTGATTCCACCTCTCCGTGCAGCCATTCCGCGTATTTCTTCGTCGTGCCTAGGAAGGACCTGTAAAATACTGCAGTCTTCATCTCTCGAAACCCCCCTCCATTTCCTGGTTCATTGTACATTGCAGCCCCAGGGACAAGCAACGCCCGAGGCTGCACATACAAATCAGCCTTGACAACCTGCCGACAGGCATCTGGCCGACCCGTGAAGCCGATAATAGCCGCTTCCCGGCCCAAATGGGTTGCATCTTGAGTATCGCTCACACCACAAACAGAACTGCGAACACCTGCAGGTGTTCGCACTT
>DATKWT010000055.1 GCA_035529395.1 Dehalococcoidales bacterium
CTTGTAGTTACAGGGGTACTCATGGGTGGTTGCAGCAGTACACAATTCGCCAGAGATGGTGATATTGTCGATGTACACTACACCGGAACACTGCCAGACGGTTCGGAGTTCGATTCATCAGAAGGTAAAGACCCTTTGCAATTCACGGTCGGGGCCGGCCAAATGATAGCCGGTTTTGAGAATGCCGTATACGGGATGAAGGTAGGCGAGACCAAGACCGTAACCATCCCGTCAGCAGAGGCCTACGGACCACACGATGAAGACCTTGTAATGGAGATAAACCGGGACGAGTTGCCTGAAGATATTGAACCAACAGTTGGACTGCAAATCGGGGTGACTTACGAGGGAGGTCAGCAGGGTTCGGCTATCGTAACCGAAGTAACCGAGACCACCGTTACAATGGACGCCAACCACTTCCTTGCCGGAAAAGACCTCATCTTCGAGTTAAAGCTGGTCAAGATAAGAAGGTAGACCGCTAGTTATGCCATCTGCTAGAGCTGGTTGTGCCAGCAGGGCTGGTTGTGCCAGCAGGGCTGGTTGTGTCAACAGTTAGAGAAAGTAAGAGGTAGGCAATGCCGAAGCTCCTTGAATACCAGGGGAAACGACTCCTGAAAGAGATGGGAATACCGGTTCCCCGAGGTGATGTTGCCTCCACACCGCAGGAGGCACTCCGGATAGCTACCGAAATTGGTAAACCGGTGGCAGTTAAAGCCCAGATAGGCGTAACCGGCCGCTTCAAGGCCGGTGGTATCAAGTTTGCTGATACGCCCGAAGAGGCCGAAAAAGCCGCTGCCGGACTCCTCGGTGAAGACATCAAGGGTGCCAGGGTAACCAGGGTCCTGGTCGAGGAGCGGCTGGACGTCGAGCGAGAGATGTACGCCGGCATCATCGTCAACGATTCCTACAAGGTCAGGAGTCCGGTTCTGATGTTCAGCACCCGTGGCGGTGTTGACATCGAGGAGATAGCTGCCGAAGACCCGGACAGCGTGGTCAGTCTGAATATAGATGTACTGGACGGCCTTTCCATCGAAGAAGTCCGCAGCCTGGTCTCCAGGTTCAACATTCCCCTGCCCCTCATATCACCTCTCAGTGAAATAGTACATGGCCTGTACCGGGTCTTTCGGGAGTATAGTGCACGCAGTGCGGAGATGAACCCGCTGGTACTCACTACCAACGGAAAAATCCTCCCGGCCGACTGCCGTATCGTTATCGATGAGGCCTCGGTATTCAAGCATCCGGAACTGGAGATAGACTACCCCCGTGATATCAGCAGGGAACCTACCGAGCTTGAGCGAATTGCCTGGCGTGTAGAGGAAGAAGACTACCGCGGGACGGGTTACTTTGTCCAGCTTGCCGAGGGCTTCGGACCCGGTGAAGGATATGTCGGTTTTCATGGACTTGGCGGCGGCGGCGCTATGCTGGGAGCCGATGCCCTGATACGCCACGGGCTCAAACTGGCCAATTACGCGGAAAGCAGCGGCAACCCGACCGCCTCCAAGGTATACCGCGTCGTCAAGCTCGTCTTTTCCCAACCGGATATCGATGCCTTTGTACTCATGGGTGCGATGGTAGCCAACCAGGAGCAATGGCACCATGCCCATGCTCTGGTCCGGGCACTGAATGAAGACCTGATTAGCAGACCAGGCTTCCCGGTGGTTATCCTCATTGCAGGCAACAAGGAGAAGGAATCGCTGGAGATACTCAGGAACGGCCTGAGCGGGCTTCCGGCAAAAATTGAGATATACGGCCGTGATTACGTGTACAACGTTGATTTTATAGCAGAACGCGTGAAGGAACTCGTCGAGGAGTACCGGCGTACCTGAGAGGAGGCAGGCAGGATGACGACCCTTGAATTCCCGTTTCGCACCGGCAAGGTCGCGATTGACCTGGAGAAGTGCCGTGGCTGCCAGAGTTATGCCTGCGTCGAAGCGTGCACCCGGTTCGGGGGAAACCTCTTCAAGGTCGAAGATGGCCTGCCAGCCCTGATACCATCCGTTGAAGAGGCAGGCCGCCGTTGCATCGAGGACCTTGCCTGCGAGCGCTACTGCCAGGACAACGGCAACAAGGGCCTGCAAATCACTCTGGACATGTTCGGCCTGGACGAATACCGCAGGAAGGTCGGCCTTGCCGGGCACGGAGGGCAGGCATAAATGGCAATACTTGCTGACGAAAATACCACGGTACTGGTACAGGGCATAACCGGACGGGAAGGCAGTACCCGTGCGAAATACATGCTTGACTATGGCACCAGGCTGCTGTGCGGTGTCACTCCCGGTCGCGGCGGCAACAGCATCCACGGTATTCCCGTTTACAACACCGTTCAGGAGGCCGTCGAGGAACAGGGACCGATAGATGCCAGTGTGACCTTCGTGCCGGCACCGCAACTCAAACCCGCCGTCTTCGAGGCTATTGAGGCCGGACTGAAGATGGTTATTGTCCCTGCGGAGCGGGTGCCCTTGCACGATGCCCTGGAGATGATTTCTCTGGCACGGCGTAAGGGATGCCGTCTATTCGGGCCGGGCTGCATGGGCATGGTCACGCCGCAGAAGGCGGCCGTGGGGTGGCTGGGTGCTTCCGTCGAATTCGCCAACGAAATCTTCATTCCCGGGGCTGTTGGCGTAATGTCCCGCAGCGGTGGTCAAACGGGCACCGTGGTCTGGAGCATAACCAGGACCGGCATCGGCATATCAACGGCGATACACATCGGCACGGAGCCGGTCATCGGCACCAACTTCGCCGACGTACTACCCCTCTTCGAACAGGACGAGGCTACCAGGGCGGTAGTCTTGTTCGGTGAAATCGGCACAGTGGCCGAGGAGGAGGCTGCCGAAGTCATCAAGGAAGGCAGATTCAGCAAACCGCTGGTGGCTTATATCGCCGGACGAACGATGCCATCCGGCATGAGATTCTCTCATGCCAGTGCCATTATTGAAAGAGGCAGGGGCACCGCGGAAAGCAAGGTCAAGGCCCTGAAGGCAGCCGGTGCACACGTAGTCGATACGCCCCAGGAGATTGCTACCACACTGGCCGGGCTTCTCTAGCGGGCTGGTATCGCAACTACTTACCCTTGTAATCGGGAGTCTTCTTCTGGGCGAAGGCCCTGGCCCCTTCCATGAAGTCATCGGTTGTCCTGACGTAGGCGACCTTCTCGGCCTCCAGGTACAGGCCATCCGGCAGAGTCATATCATACCCCCGGATAATGGCCTCTTTGGTTGCCCTGATACCGAGCGGACCCCGCTGGCAGATAGTCTCGGCTATCTCCATGGCAGTCGACATCAACTGGTCCCGCGGGACAACCCTGCTGACCAGACCCCAGCGCAGCGCCTCTTCGGTGTTTATACGGTTTCCCGTAAGCAGTATCTCGGCGGCAACCGCACGGGGAATGAAGCGAGGCAACCTCTGAGTGCCACCGCCGCCAGCCATGAAGCCAATGTTTACCTCCGGCTGGCCCAACTGGGCGTTATCAGCGGCTATCCTGATATCACATGTCAGAGCCAGTTCCAGGCCCCCGCCAAGGCAGTAGCCGTGTATCGCGGCGATGACAGGCTTCCATATCGTGTCCGCCCGCACTGGTGGTTCATCACCCCGCCGGGGTGCTTCCCCGGTACCGGGCTGGAAACCCTTGATATCCGCACCGGCGGAGAACGCCCTGTCCCCGGTACCGGTAAGGATGGCAACCCAGAGGTCGTCGTTGTCCCGGAAATCGACCATCGTTTCATGTAGTTCACGATGTATATCAGCATTCAGGGCATTCAAAGCCTCAGGACGGTTGAGGGTGATAATTGCGATGTGGCCTTTCTTCTCATAAATAACAGCAGCCATGATAACCTCCTCCTATGTTCCGGCTTAGCAGACTGAATAGTACCGACCTTTTTGTCACCTGGTTACAGGAGGTAACCCCCTGTGGTACAAACCAGCGCTTGAATTCTAGCAGAGAGGCTTTACAGTCGTCAAATATGCGAATTGACTCATAATGAAAGTCACCGATAAACTCGTGGGACTCGATTACGACCAGATTCCGTTGCTACCGAACAAACATTACGGAAAAAGTGTATAGTGTAATCAAGAATGAGCAGGACAAGCAGTTGCCTCCATGATAGATGAATAACAGCACTTGCTCCCTATTGGCTGTTTGCTATCCCGGGTATTCCTGGAGTTGCCCTTCTCTATCGAGCGCAGAAGTATAAGACAGGGGTATTATGGAACAGTCTGGTAATGGATACCGGGCTTATATTATGTAAAGAGTGCCGAGAATGAATCTTATCCCGGGGATTATCAGGCTATCGAGGCGGCACAGGTAATACTTGAACTTATTAAGCTGGTAAAGGAAATAAGAGAAGCATATTCTCGTGGCCTGGTAACACCAGGCAACTACTTCCTTTGAACCGGCTGGGTGGGGATTGGTCCAATAGGGTGAAAAGAGGGCAACTTGTTACCACGGTGCTAATCGGAGGTATGTGCACTGCCCTCTACGTCCCGGTACTTGTTTACCTCGTCCAGGTCTGGCTGGCTAGCGCCTATTACAGCCACGGTTTCCTCGTACTACCTGTTTCTGCTCTGCTGGTCTGGTCCCGACGTAAGGAACTGGCAGAAGCAAAGCCCGCAGGTGTGGGAGCTGTCGTTCTTACTATCGGGCTGGTGGCGTATGCCGTGGGATTCATCTACAGGATTCATTGGCTCTGGGCATCTTCTGTTATCCCGGTGACTGCCGGACTGCTCCTCTACTTCAGGGGAGCACGAGCTACCCGTTCCATGCTCTTCCCCATTTGCTTCTTGATATTCATGATACCCCTACCCGTTCTCGATTCTGTTACAGTGCCGCTGCAGTTGGCATCAACAAGCGGGTCGGCGTCAATGGTGCGAGCATTCGGTCTGCCGGTCAGCAATACCGGTACCGAAATCCAACTTGCCGGTTCAACCTTCATCATTGGAGCCACTTGCAGCGGGATGAGTACCCTCATCTCACTTCTGGCACTGACTGCGTTATTCGCCTATCTCTTGAAAGGGCACTACCTCAAAAGGACGGTGCTTTTTCTCCTGGCCTTCCCAATAGCCGTTGCGGCTAACGTGCTGAGAATTGCTCTCATTCTGTTCGTTGCCCATTTCTGGGGGAGCGAGGCCGCCCTCGGGTTCTTCCACGGTCTCTCCAGTCCAATTGTCTTTCTAATTGCCATCCTGTCGCTGTTCCTTATAAGTCGCGTCTCAGGATGCAGTCTCAGAGAAGCAGATAGCACTTGACGTCTTTAGTTAACATCGCAGGTAGCTGATGAATGCATTCATGAAGAAGTACTGGCAGTTGTTCCTGATTACAGGTCTGTTCCTGCTCACGGTGGCAGTCATGGGACTTTGCCACCGCTCCCAGGTGGAAACGGTGGGCAGCTACGTGGCCATCGACACTCAACTATCTGGAGAGAGCCAGTATGCCAGGTATGTCAGGACTAAGACGAACCTGTCCGGTCAGCAGGAGCTTAATGATTTCCCGAGAGCGATAGCGGATTGGTACGGGCAAGACTATGATACTACAGAAGTAAAGGAGCATCTTGAAGCCGATGTACTACTCATACGGTCATATAGCAGGCCGGAGTTCTCTCAGCCAGTCATTCTCCTGATAATGCAGAGTGCAGAACTATCGAGCTTTCACATGCCCAATATTTGCTACAAGGTCCTGGGATACCTGGTTGATAGTGTCCAGGATGACTACGTGGTTATCAAAGACCAGTCCTGGGTTGGGCAAACAGGGAAGCAGGAGCCTGGTGAAATGCCCGCCACTCTGTCGGCAAGGGTGCGTCAGGAGCTTGAATTCGAACCGTACCAGGGCCGGATACCAGCCAAGAGGTTCACTGCCTCAAAACAGAATGAAGATGGTGAGGTCATAGAGCGCATACTGGTCCTGTACTCGGTCATAAATGATATAACGATCACGACGGACCAAATCCATATGATTCGGGTATCAGCACTGATCCCCCTAGCGGGTGGGTATGACGATACGCTTGCGGCTGCCAAGGAGCTTATGGGTGAGGTTGTTCCCCTCATGTTCGAACCCGCAGAAGAACCGCAAATGTCCATCACCTCTCTGGCGGAGTCCGGTGCCGGCGGCTATCTGGTCATCGTGCTTGCTTTCACCATTCCGCTGGCCATGATAGTCTACGCTTTGTGCATCGCTATAATGACCCTGCGCCATGCAAACGTGACGGCATCGGTGGCCGGAGAAGACGACAGCCGGGAAGAAACAGACTGACGAAGACAACCTTTGCCCTGCCGACATTGTCCCTTTCCCCGAAGGACGATGCACGGCACGGTAAATATCTCTCGAAGGCGGACGTGTAGTTGATTGCCCCCACCGGAGTCAGGTCATCCGTCCTGATCACCGCACAAAGAAGTGTTGGAATACTGTGTAGAAAGCGTGAAGAGGCGGTGGGAATATGACAAGAATAACAGCACCGGTGAGGCTGGTCAGGAAGGGGTGCCGCTCAGCTTCTCCCGCCGGTTACGGGGCAGGACTCATGCCGGCCATGCGAATAACACCGTCTGGTCTGAGGGCATCCGGTCAGATGGTAAAGATGGGGAATGTGGACAGGGGTCGAGAGGAATTTGTCCGGGGTCACTAAACGGTAGACAGCTTGCTGTTGGCAGTGTTGAACTTGTATCCTCTGCCAGGTTCGTTCACGATCAACCGCGGAGGGACGTCGTTGAGTTTGCGGCGTAGCTGGTAGATATACCTCCTGATGACGGAGGAGTCAACAGCCCCCCGTTGCCCCCAGATCCACTGTTCCAGGGAGCTATGATTCACCCACGTCCCCGGACTACGCACCAGGTAGTAGAGGATCTGGTATTCGGTAGCGGTAAGGTGGACCGGTTTATCCTCAAGCGTTACTTCCTTTGACTGGAAGTCTATCGTCAGGTCTCCAATGACCAAAGGAGGCGTGCTTTCATCGAGGCCGTCCCGGAGACCGCTGCGCCGTAGTGTTGCCCTTGCTCTGGCCAGAAGCTCCAGAGCGCTGAAGGGCTTAACTATATAGTCATCAGCCCCTTCTTCCAGCCCCCTGATGATATCCATCTCGTCTCCTCTCTCGGTGAGGAAAACAACCGGGATTTCAGAAAGCATACGTATCTGGCGGAGGACCTCAAACCCATCTATGTCGGGGAGGTTGACCTCAAGAATAACGAGATCAGGTGATTCGGTCTCAACCAGCGCTACGCCTTTTACTCCCTTAGTCGTCGAGATTGTAGTACACGTTGGCCAGCGGAGTTTGAATACCGCGGATATTGGGTGGATGTTATCGGCGTTATCCTCAATAATTAGTATCTTCATTCCCCACTACTCGGACCGGCTCTACCAGGGATGTGCGCCCAGCTGGCGGTTCTACCTCCGTCCGTCACTCAGGTTTATCAGCATATCCGAAACATACCACTGCATCATTATAGATGACGAATGTTAAGATACGAGTAAATAAGATAAACATTGGATAAATTCTCATCAGGAATTGCTAGGGGCCATCCTGCCCACCCTCCCCGGCCGGTGGGCCGCCGGGTAGCCGTTACTCAGCGGCTGTGGTAACGGTAGTCTACCTTTGCTAGCCTGGTTATCCCCATCCCCCCTGCGTCTCATTGTAAATTCCTAGTTAGCGAAAGATTTTAACACATTCTGTCAAGTTAGACAACAATCTGCTTCGTCTATTCATTACTACTGCATTCACTATGCCATGTGTGGAACCGGTCTGTAAGACCCAAGAGGGTTGCCATCGAGGGACAACTGGTTCATAACCGTGATTCGAAAGACCAATAACAATCGACTCAGGTGTTCAATTCAGGGCCATCTTTCCTTTGGAGTCAGCCCTTACCATTGACAGGCAAAATGATGGCATGTAGCATAGACGTAGCAGAACATAATATTGCAGGCGGATGAACGGGACCGGTGATAAGTGAAACCAAACGAATAACCGGGAGGCGAACGGTCAGGTGGCTGAGCTACCTGCTCCTGGCGGTGGTTCTCGTGGGTTTCGTCTTCGTTTTGATTACTACCAGGTTCTGTAATTGGCGATTTGATGCTGTCTTGACCGGAAGCATGATCCCAACCTTCAAGATCGGTGGTATGGTAGTGATACACCCTGTTGACCCGCTTGCTGTGAGCACAGGAGATGTAATCACCTACGAGCATCCAGTGCAACCAGACCTCTTGATTACCCACCGCGTGGTGGCAGTGTTGGAAGAGGATGACTCGCTGAGTTTTCAAACCAAGGGAGATGGTGTTGAGGCCGAGGATAGCTATACTGTACCCTCCCAGACGGTTAAAGGTAGAGTCTGCCTGTATGTTCCGCTTTTTGGCCACTTCGCTGAATTCGTGAAGACTCCGTTTGGCTTCACCATATGCCTCATCGTGCCCTGTGCTCTGCTTGTTCTCGGCGAATACCGGAAGATCACCGCTCTGGTCAGCGCGAAGAAAAGAGGTGGGAAGAAGGCAACCACCAAACAGGGGTCCGGCACTTCTTCCGATTCGCTGCCCAGAGTGTAGGGCATCGCCCAAGGTACCAGAGATGACGTACGATTTGAGGAGAATCCCGGGATAAGGCTTAGGCCACAAGAGTCGCCTTAGGAAGTTCATCGGTAACAAGACGACAAGGCGAGTGGCGGCTGTCCTGTTCGTGCTTACCGATGTGATTCTCACCCTTTTCATCGTCTTACCGTTTCCCTTTGGAGGCAAGTGGATTGTGGTACTGAGCGGGTAGTATGACGCCCACTATGCAGGTGGGGGGCATGGTGCTGATGACACCGGTGGAACCAGCTTCTATCCAGGTGGGGGATATTATTTCCCACTATCCTCCCGGATATTCGGATGTGCTAGTGTAGTGTCTTACAAATGCCTTTACAGTCCCTGTCATTCTAGCAAGCCTATGAAAAACCCTTTCGACCAATCCCCGTGCGGCCCAGAAGGGGCGGCGCCTTCCCCTTCCTGTCCAGGAAGAGCCTTCCTACCGAGGAAGGGGGGAAAGATTATATCTGGGGGACACCGGCATAATCTGGTTTCGGATTCTGCTAACGTCATTCTTACAGAATGACGCCCAGACACCCCTGCCAGAAGGGGGCGCCCCTGAGAAGGGGCGAAGCCCTTCTGGACTCCCCTTTTTCATCACCCTGTTAGACTCGATC
>DATKWT010000056.1 GCA_035529395.1 Dehalococcoidales bacterium
CTGGGTCGCCGGTCTCTGGGAATCGAATGCGATGCCGCCAGCAAGAAGGAAGTAGATGCCATGTTCGAAAAGGCACTCAGTGAGTTCGGCCGTATCGATATCCTGGTGAACAATGCCGGAGGCTTGCAGGTCAGGCCGGAGACCAGCTTCGCTTCCTCGGTACCGGAGGAGGACTTAAGGCGCGAGGTAGACCGGAACCTGATGAGCTGTATATTCGGCTGCCAGGCCGCGGCAATACCGATGAAAGAGCAGCACAGCGGCCGGATAGTGAACGTGTCGTCACAGGCGGGGCTGAAGGGTTCTCCCAATGGTCACTATTCCTCGTACGGCATAGCGAAAGCGGCCATCATCAACTACACGCAGTACCTTGCCGGGGAGCTTGCCCCCCATGGTATTAATGTCAACTGCATTGCACCGGCCTTCATCGGGACCGGCCGGATGATGCAACGGAGCTTCAACACGAAACCGGGCCAGCTTGAAGCGATGGAAAAGTCTATCCCGCTGGGCAGGGTCGGTACTGCCGAGGACTGTGCCAAGGTGGTGGAGTTCCTGGTAACCGACCTTTCCGATTACGTGGTCGGACAGTGCATCCGCATTTGCGGCGGGGTGCTGCTGTTCTAGTATCTGGTTGCGTAAATCCGCGTAATATTCAGATTGCTTCGTTTCACTCGCAATGACATGTCAATGGCGTGTCACCCTGCGGAACATAATACCTGGTATTTCTACAACTGAGTACCAGTCTGAAGGCTAGCTTTATCGCCTTGTTGTTCCAGCCCTTCACGGCACGAGGATGACCTTGGTCGCCTCTCTGCGTACCGCCGCCTCGAAGCCCTCTCTTGCCTGTGTGAGCGGCAGCCGGTGGGTTATCATCGGCCCGGCACGGACTTTACCGGTGGTGAAGAGCGCAATCGCTCGCCGCCATATCTCGGCGTCATAGCCGTAGGCACCGATGACCGATTTGCTCTGGCGCACCAACTGGGTGGTCGGTATCTCGGCCGGTGCGGGATGAATCCCGATGAGTATCGCCTTCCCGCCGGGACGTATCATGTTGACCGCTTCGGTGACGCTCTTCGGGTTGCCCGAAGCCTCGAAGACGAGGTCCAGTCCGCCACGTAAACCTCCACCGCTCAGTTCCCTGGCTTTGCTAACCAGGTCCTCTTTGTCCACATTCACAATAACATCGGCACCGAGCTCACGGGCAATCTGCAGTCGCTTTTCATCGGCACTAGTACCGGCTACCATTACCAGTCCTGCCCCGGCCGCCTTCAACACCTGGAGGGTGAGCAGCCCGATAGGACCCGGCCCCAGCACTGCCGTCGTTTGACCAACCCTGATAGTGGACAGGTCCACGGCACGCAGGACCACACAGAGCGGCTCGGTGAGTGCCGCGGTCTCGGTGTCAAGGTCGTCGGGCAGTTTGAAGATGCTGGCACCGGCCGTAATGCGCAGGTACTCGGCAAAGGCACCATCGCTGGCCAGCCCGAGGCCTATCCGGTTGGCGCAGGCATCAGGCTTGCCTACCTGGCAGTGCAGACATCGACCACAGGGCATACCGGGCATCGCCGTGATGCGGTCGCCCACCGCCACCATGTCGACCTTCGCCCCCACCTGGACGACCTCTCCGGCAAACTCATGACCCAGTATCACCGGCAGGGGCATCCACTCGTAGTTAGGAGTCCACTCGTAGACATGAACATCGCTGCCACAGACACTTGCCGCGATAACCTTTACCAGGATGTCGGCATCGCCGACCTCAGGAATATCGACATCGAGCACCTCGATGCCCGGCTCTCTCTTCGTCTTGACTACCGCTTTCATCAGGCTACTTTTCACCGGTTAATTACCTTGGTGAAAGGTTCTTCAGGCTCAGTGATAGCATCTATCACTGTTGGCACCGACGACTGGAAAGCCTCTTTTAACGCTGGTTCCAGGTTATCGGGATTGTCCACCCTTATACCCTGACAACCAAATGCACGCGCTATCGCGGCAAAATCGGTATCAATAAACTCAGAAGCGACTGCCTTGCCTCCCATCATATACTTCTGCGCGTCACGGACGTTACCCAGTACGCTGTTATTCATCACCAGGAACACTACCGGCAGATTGTACTGGACGGCGGTGGAAAGAACGTGGGTTGTCATTCCGAAACCACCATCGCCGGATACGGACAGTACCGGCCGGTCCGGATGGAGCAGTTTGGCAGTGAGAGCCGCAGGAGGTCCCCAGCCCATGCCGGCAGCACCGCCAGGACAGAATAACGAACCTGCCACTTTACTCTTGAAGAAGTGGGCCATCCAGATTCGGTTGTTACCGGCATCAAACGTAACGATTGCCGAATTGTCCAATACGTTATCAATTGCCTTGACTATCCGCTGCGGCAGTAACGGAGAGGCGCTGGAATAAAGCTCCGGGGCTTCACAATAGGCTTCTTCCACCTTGGCTTTTGCCACGGCATCAAGACGGTCTTGAGGAGCGGCAAGTTCGCCACCGCTCCGGGTATTCAGTGCTTTCATGATTTGAGTAAGTACATTCCTGGCATCACCGGTGATGCCCATTTCTACAGGGTATGTCCAGCCGACGTTCCTCGGTTCAATATCTATCTGGATAATCCGCTGCTTTGAGGGGTCTATCATGCTGGGGTTCCCATTTCTTGTATCACTGGGGTCGAGTCGGCATCCAACAACCAGAAGAAGGTCGGCGGCGGCAATCAGGCTGTTGGCTACTTTCTGCCCAAAGTCCCCCATCATGCCGAGTGCGAGCGGATGGACTTCGGGGAAGGCACTTTTACCCCGGTAGCTGGTAGCAACCGGAATTCCGAGGGCTTCGGCAAGCTCCTTCAATTCTTCGTATGCCTTTGAGTTGTGAATACCGCTGCCGGCAATAATGACCGGACGCTGTGCTTCCAGTAAAATCTCAAGCAGCTTGTCGATATCTTCAGCCGGTGCCGCACTCCTGGACGCCGGCAGGTAGCCAGCCATATTATGAATCCTGTCGACCTTCTTCGGGTCCATTTCTCCGGTCAGGGCAGCGGCGCGCATAACTACACTGGCCGGTCCCGGCTTACCTGTCATAGCGTGTTTGATGGCAAGCTGGACACCGCTCGCTGCTTCTTCCGGACTGGTAGCGTAGCACGTGAATTTGCACATGGAACGCATTATGCCGGGAAGGTCATAAGAGCCATATTCACCGCTGCCCGACTGGTATGCGCCGAGCTGGGGTAAGTTGCGGTCCGAAGTATCGGTAAGAACAAGCATGGGTGAACCATACAGAAAGGCTTCAATGATACCGATACCTGCGTTCGAGGCGATCCAGGCCCCCTGCCCCATGACTACTCCGGGCTTTCCCGTCATCCGACCGTACATGTCTGCCATACATGCCGCCGCGTGCTCATGGCGTGTGAGGATAACTTTTATCTTATCCTGGCGCTTATCGAGTTCGTTAAAGATACCGAGGGTATGGCCACCTGGAATACCAAACACATGGTCAATCCCTGCTTCAATTAGTGCGTCGCAGATTTTCTCGCTGGCTTGTGTCAATTGAAATCCTCCTTTGAATATGGAATGATGACCTTCATTAGCCTTTGTTCATGGACTCTGAATGCCGGCTGGACCGTTGTGCCGGGGATATCGTAATCCCGCGGGAAACGGAGTACCGACAGCAGTTGGGGCCTGAACCCACAATAAACACTTTATACGGCTGGACGGCCTCTGTCAAGATTACGTGCCACAGGGCTGCTTCACCTTGCCACCTCCCTGCAGGCAGGAGAAGTTTTCTTCTTGTGTGGTAACCGGTATCGGCTGCACTGTAGTGCCACTAATGTACCGGACACTGCACAACAACCTTTTGACAGTGAATATTCAGGATGGTACGCTGGTAAACAGTGCCTGTTCGAGCCGGGTGCGACATCTTCGGAGTTCAGTGGAGAGGATTGATGAAAAGTAATGCGATAAGGGTCAACGCGAAAGACAACGTTGCCGTGGCCGTGCATGCAATCAGGAAGGGCAGCCCGGTGGTGGTCGATGGCCAGCACCTGCTAGATTCCGTCGAGGACATACCTCTCGGTCACAAAATTGCTTTGTCGCCATTCTCCAAAGGTGAGAATGTGATTCGCTACAGCGAACCGATAGTCGAGACCACACAGGATATACCGGCAGGTGGATGGGTACACGTCCACAACACGCAGCCAATACTGAGCGACGCCTAGCAGAATGATGAAAAATTCTTTCGACCA
>DATKWT010000057.1 GCA_035529395.1 Dehalococcoidales bacterium
CAGAGTGCTTCCGCACGATTGGCATGCTGATAGAAGCTGGCATTAAGCCCCATCTCTACGATTTGCTTGGCCAATTGAGGATTGCCAAAGGCAGGAGAGTCTCCAAGGCAGAACTGCTTCAGACGAGCTTAGGTCAGGTGGTGGGGGAGCTTATTCGCATCACCGAATTAGCCGACTTGCTTGCACCACCCCCCTCGCATATCCGGTTGAATCAATGGCGGAATATCGCGCAGCACCACTCTTTCCGTGTGGAGGGGAACGAAGTCATTTGCCGGTATGGTACAGAACCACGTGTTTCCACGGTGCACCTGATGAGGAACGAAGTCTATCAGGTTCTAGACAACACAATGAACGCCAATCGGGCTTTCAAGTCAGCCAGAACAGTATTCCTGATTGACAACCTAGCTGACGCAAGGCCACACATATTGCAGGGCACGCAGAATCTTCGGCCTGAACAAGAAATCCTCAGCTTCGCATCTGCATCAGCCACACAAGGCTTTGAGGTAATCGATATTAGCATCACACCCGAGGCAGCTATTGCACTACTGCATGATATGACCACTCTGGACCCAAATAAGCGTCGTTTCCATGCATCGCAGCTTTTGCACGAGCTTTGGGTCTGTACCCAGCGAAATACCATCTCGATTGAGTATAGGGAGAAGGATGGGACACCCAACCTAATCTCTGAGGTTTCGGGACAGGATTGTGACAGACTGACACGTGGGGAAATCGACCTAGAGGAATTCGTTCAGAGAACACGCTTCACCAACCTCAAGAAGCCTGACACGGCGCGGGACACCACGCGTGGGTGAGGAGGAGCCCAGCAAGCTCGCCATGCTCCTTGACTTCTCTATCGTGGCGCAGATACACGAGCTATGATACCGTCTCCCCTACCCACCCAGTCGCCCCGAGGAAGCCGTCAGTCTGCGCCCTTCCTCCCCTTCTCCACCTTCGCCGGAATCCGGTACTCGCAGGGCACGTCGGTCTGGCACAGACCGCAACCGTAGACAGACTTCTCGTCATCATAATAGTCCGATACCGGAAGGTAGCCAATCTCACGCAGGTATCTACTGCACTGTCGCTTGTCGTGGCCTTGCTCGGTGATAGCGCCGGCAGGACAGCGGGCGATGCAGGCCTTGCAGCTACCGTCCACGTAGAACAGGCAGTTTGAGAGGTGGTCGGTATAGGTCCTGCCGCTGGGTGGGAGGGGCAGGTCGGTGACCACGCTGCCGCAGCGGTGGGCAATGCCGCGTTTCGTGATAAAACCATCGGACAGGCTGAAGGTTCCGTGACCGGCCGCATAGGCGGTGTGCCGCTCGGACCAGTTGGAGAAAAACCCTACCTGCTCATTGGACATGGTACGGAAGTAGGGCTGCAACATCGGCGCTACCGCCAGGGCACCAACCTCGGTCAGCACCTCCACCACGTGCTTCCGCACGGTATCGTTGAACTCCTCACCGTAGTAGCGGGTGTGCGACCACCGGCGGGAGGGGACTTTTTTCTCCAGGCGGTTGGACCTGCGGGTCTCCCCGGTAATCGGCAGGACCCAGCTTATCACGGAAATTCGGGCCGGCAGTTCTTCGATAGCTCGGTCAAGACCCTGTGCCAGCGCCTCGCGCGGGGTGAGATGGACGGCATCGATAATCGTCTTGTACTGGTTGTAGAGGGAGTCGTCACCATCGGCAAACCGTACCAGCGGCTCATCGAAGACAGCAAGTTCCCGTGTGGATGGCATCCGGTTCAGCGGGCTGGTGCTGACAAACGCCTTGATATCGGCCTCTATCGCCTGTGCCGGTTCCTTCTGGAATTGCTCCCGTTTCTCCGGTGACAACATCGTTATCTCTCCTTATCCCTTGTCCCGTCATTCTGAGCACAGCGAAGAATCTCTGTTGGCCCGGCAGGGAGTCCCCGCTGCGTCTGTGGAGGAGTTGAGAGTCTTCGTTCAGCTACGCTTCACTCAGAATGACAGTGCTCGGTGTAAGCCTTCTCATTCGATACTGGATTCTACAATACTGAGTGAGGCTGCCGCAACCAGAGCCTGAAGGCGTTGATATCAGCATCACCTTCAGAGGGCATTATGTTATAATTATATATTCAGGGAGGTTGTGATGCCAGAGTTCGACCCACAAGAGTTTGCCCAAACCACGGAGAGAATCAGGGCGAAAGCACTGGAAGAAGGCAGGTTGCTGCACAATCCACCGAACAGAGACCTGGAGCAACTCGCTGCCCGAGAACCGGAAGTCCACCGGACAATATACGACAACCTGGTGGCGGATAGCGAACCGATGTCGCGCGCGGCGGCGTTCACCAGGAACAGTGTCGACCACCGTTTCGGCAAGGCAGAGCGGGAACTGCTCTATCAGACCGAAACGGTCCTCAGCCAGAAGAGGCTGGTCTCGGTAGATAGAATCGTGGGCAACAGTCGCAGCAATACCGTCGTCCGTCTGACAGTTCCCGAGGAGTTCGCTCACGTTGCCTTCGGGGGAAAAAACCTCTTTTTACCGGCAAGGGGAAGGATAGAGCGTCCGGACTACGAAATCATTATGTTCCGGGACGAGGCTTTCGAGGAAAATAAGTCCAAGCCTCTTCCCCAGAAGGACATCACGATACGGTTGGCCATGCTCGATGACGGTCGTGTCATCAAGATAGTGCGCAACAGCAACTACATTGGTGAGTACAAGAAAGGGGTGTTTGCCGCCGAGGACTGGACGGCCAAGACCAGGCGTGGCGGCATTTTCCTGCACACCGGCTGCCGGGAGGACTATCTCCAGTCATCTCACGGCGAATACCACACCACCCGGTCATTACTGATTGCCCTCAGTGCTAGCGGTAAGACGACAACCACCGGGCGGGTGCTGGCCCGAAAGGGCAAGGAAAAGTCGTGGCTGGTGCAGGATGACGGCGGCACCCTGATGCCGGACGGCTCTTTCCACGGCTTTGAGATGGGCGGACTTTTCGTCAAGACGGAGAATGTGAATCCCGGAGAGCAGGAAGAAATATACTATGGCCTGCTGCGACCGGAGACTTTCGGGGAGAATATCCACATAACCGAAGACGGTGACTTCGATTTCTACAACCTGGCGAGCACATCGAACGGAAGAGCCGTTATCCAGCGGCGCGACTTCATGCACGCCAGCCCGTTTATTGACGTTGAACGGATTGACAACCTGATTCTGATTACGCGGGAATCGCAGATGCCGGCACTCTCGAAGCTGACCCTGCAGCAGGCAGTGGCATTTATGACCCTCGGTCAGGCCATGGAGTCGTCGGCCGGAGACCCGACCAGGGCGGGCAAGCTCAAGGCAGAGTTCTTCTACGACCCGTTTGTCGCCGGGAACCGGGCAGACCACGCCAATCTCTTCTACGAGATACTGAGGGGCCTGCCGGACTTGAAGTTCTACATGCTGAATACGGGTGGTGTTGGTGAAGGGCACCTCTATAAGGACATCCAGATAGAACATACGCTGGGAATCCTGGACTCCATGCTGCGGGGTGGGCTGGAAGACTGGGTGGACTCGCCCACCGGCCTGCAGGTCCCGGCAGCAGTGAGGGCTGTCGACGATATCTACTTCCACCCGGAGAGACTCTATTCCACGAGCGAATTCGAAGAGGGCCAGCAGAAGCTTGAAAAGTTCCGACGCATAGCCATCGAGAAGGTCGGCGATGGGCTGCATCCGGACATAAGACGTGTCTTTGAGTAGGCTTACTGGAGACAGTAAGCCCCACTTAGGAAAGTGGGAGCCCACTTCAGAAAGTGGGACCGCTTACCGGTACTGGGATTGCTTAGTAGTGAGGCTACCTGCCGGTACCAGTGTCCCGGAGGGGTGTCAGGGACACTGGTACCATTTCAGGAACAAAATACGGAAAACCGGTGCTGCATAGGCCTGATGGAGGAGTGTATCAGGCCTCGCGGCGGGCCGGCATTACTTCTTGCGCTCCGTGTTCTTTTTCTTCTCTTCCCTTGCCTTGAGCTTGAGCAGTTGGAAGACTGTCTTGGCTTTTCCCGCTATGACGAAACTCTCCATCAACTGCCTCGCCTCTACTTCTGATTTACCTTATCTAAACTTATCACGCAGTCATAAAGAGCGGCATAAATGTCCTAAACATTTCATAAAGGTTTTATTAAGGTTTTATAAAGGTTCACAACCGTCTCAATCATTGATTGGCGGGGATGCAAGTGATAGAATCTGCCCAGTGTGTATCAAACGAGCGGGTCTTCAGCTACCTGTGTGATTGCCCGCGGAGAACGGTATCCGTGATAGAAGAGATAAGTGTGCGTTTCGCGACTCCCGCGGACCTGACCTTCGTACAGCAGGACCGGTATATTCCCGCTGACGTTGTGAAGCGCAAGATTGAGTGGCAAGAGGTCATCGTGGCTGAGAGGGATGGCGACAGGATTGGATATGCACGACTTGAATATCTCTGGTCTCTGGTTCCCTATATCGCCCTGATTCACGTGCTGCCGGAACACCGTCGTCAGGGTGCCGGTAAAGCGATGCTCCGCTTCATCGAAGAGTACGTACGTGAGCGGGGTAGCGCTACGCTGTACAGTTCATCGCAGGTTAACGAACCCGAACCACAGGCGTGGCATCGTCATGTGGGGTTCGAAGAATGTGGCATCATCGCCGGCATCAATACTGGCGGCGCGGGCGAAGTCTTCTTCCGTAAGCGGCTTTGACAGGGGAGTATACCAAGGTGACAATACAGGTGAGAAGGAGCATCAGATGACAGACCCACGAATTGAGAAACTGGCTGACCTGCTGGTCAACTACTCGGTGACGGTGAAACACGGCGACAAGGTCGTTATAGCCGGCGAGACTATCGCCGAACCATTGCTCAAGGCAATCTACACCCGGGTGCTCCAGGCAGGCGGACACCCCACCATGATGCCCGTACTCCCGGGACTGGATGAACTGCTTTTCCGCAACGCCTCCGATGAGCAGCTGCAGCATGTACCTGAATGGTTGAAGCTCATCGTGTCTACCTGTGACGTACGAATATCCATCATCGCAGAGGACAACACCAAAGCCCTGAGCAGCATCGACCCGGCAAAGATGGTGCTGCACAGCCAGGGACGGACGGAACTCATGGAGACATCCATGCGGCGCTCGGCGGCCAGGGAGTTGCTCTGGACGGTAGCCCTGTTCCCCACCAATGCCTGCGCTCAGGATGCCGAGATGAGTCTCAGCGAGTACGAGGATTTCGTTTATAGCGCCTGCATGCCCGACCCCAACGACCCGATTGCGTACTGGCAGCGGTTTTCGGCCTGGCAGCAGAAGATAGTTGACTGGCTAAAGGGAAAGGAACGTGTACACGTCATTGGACCGGAGACTGACCTCCGCCTGAGTATTGCCGGACGTAACTTTGAGAACTGTGACGGTCGTTTCAATATGCCTGACGGAGAGGTCTTCACCGGACCCGTGGAAGACAGCGTCGAGGGTCACGTCTGCTTCTCCTACCCGGCAATCTACGGTGGGCGGGAGGTCACCGGCGCACGGCTCTGGTTCGAGGGTGGCCGCGTGGTCAGGGCCACAGCCGACAAGAACGAGGAATTTCTGCTGAAGACAATCGATACCGACGAAGGTGCGCGGCGCGTTGGTGAGTTCGCTATCGGCACCAACGAGGGGATTACACGCTTCACCCGCCAGATACTGTTCGACGAGAAGATAAGCGGCAGTTTCCACATGGCGCTTGGCGCGGGCTACCCGGAGACGGGCAGCCAGAACAAGTCCGCCATCCACTGGGACCTTATCTGCGACTTGCGTGACGGTGGCGAGATATGGGTGGACGACGAGCTCCTGTACCAGAGCGGCAAGTTTGTGATTAATTTCTAGACAGAGCGGTCCATCGTTGAGTCAAGGTCTGCGTCGCGCCATCCCGTCCCACCCCTCCGGAAAGCCACGAATATCCCGGCCAGGATGAGCACGCCACCGATTGCTTCGGTGACCGTCGGCACCTCGTCCAGCATGGCAAAGGCCAGGGCGGTTGCCAGCACCGGTTCACCGAGAACGGCGATAGTCACCAGCGTTGCCGAGACGAAGCGTAGCGACCAGTTTAGCGACGTGTGCCCGATAAGCTGCGGTACCACCGCCAGCAGCACCAGCATCAGGTACGTAGTCGGGGAATAGCCGAAAAGGGGATGGCCGAAGGCGAGCGCCGCTACCAGCAGCAATACGGCAGCGGAGCTATAGGTCAGCGCTGTGTAGCTCAGTATCCCGATGTTCTGCCGCAATCGGCGCCCGATGAGCAGGTATCCGGCCACCGCCAGGGCACCAAGCAGGGCCAGCACTCCCCCCAGTAGAGGCTGCGGCCCGAGCCGCCAGTTGCCGTAGCCGATTAAGATTGCCCCGACCAGGCACACTACGATACCAAGAATGGCCTGCCTGCCCAGTCTCTCCCGGAAGAGCAGGTACGAAGCGATGGCCACGAAAATGGGGTTGGCCGTTACCAGCACTACCGAGCTAGCCACCGACGTGTAGCTTAGCGAGGCAATCCACAGACCGAAGTGCAGCGCCAGGAAGGCCCCGGAGAGCATTGCCAGAAGAACATCCTGCCTCGACAGGCCACGCAGTTCCTGTCTCGACCGTATCCAGGCCATCGGTGCGACCACCAGAGAAGCCAGGCAGAGCCGGTAGGCGGCGATAACCAAAGGCGGTGCCTCCGCCAGACGGATGAATATGGCGGCGAATGAGACCGATATTACTCCCAGGGTCAGGACTGCATACTTACGGGTCATCGTGGCTACATACTAGCCGAAGACCCGCCTTAAATCCACCCCGTTCGGTAACAGTTTCTTTTAACGCAACACAACCTGTCCCGGCAATCCCCCACCACTGTCATTGCGAGAAGCGTCAGTGACGCGCCACTGTCTTCAGTGGCGAAGCAATCCCCCACCACGTCATTGCGAGGAACTCAGTGACGCGCCACTGTCTTCAGTGGCGCACAATCCAGGCACCATAATGACACACCAACTACAGACACTACACTAGTTCAGACACTTGCATAACTACCCCGCCAGCCAGTAAAGTGAAGTAGCAGGATTGTATCAATTGTAGTGAGGACGGACAACATGCTCGAAGTGCTGGACAACATACCGGTCACGCTGGAGCCGGAGACAGTGATGAAACGACTGCGTGTGCGCGGTCGTGAAGCACAAATGG
>DATKWT010000058.1 GCA_035529395.1 Dehalococcoidales bacterium
CAGATAGCTCAGATGCGTGTCCGGCAGAGAGAAGTGGTCCCTGTCATCCCTACCCGCGATGATTTCCATTGCCAGGGCTGCATCCCTGACGGTACGCGTTATCGGCCCGGTGACAGACAACCCCTCCCAGAGGCCCGGGAAGCCCGGGGAAGCGGGAACACGCCCGTAGGACGGTTTTATACCGAAGACACCACACAGGCTGCTGGGAATTCGGATTGAGCCACCACCGTCACTCCCGATGGCCAGCGGCCCCATGCTCAGCGCCACAGCACAGGCTGCGCCACCGCTCGAACCCCCAGGGGTACATTCAAGATTCCAGGGGTTGCGTGTCGGTCCAAATATGTCATTATCGGTCACGGCAACCCATCCGAACTCCGGTGTGTTGGTCTTCCCGATGACGATTGCTCCGGCCTTTTTCAGACGCTCAACGACTATTGAGTCCTGCTCCGGAACAAAGTCCTCGTACAGCCGAGAACCGCCGGTAGTGCGAATACCCCTGGTGAAGACCAGGTCCTTGATGGACACCGGTACTCCATGCAACGGGCCAAGTTCCTCTTTCCTCAGTACTCTGGCTTCCGCCTGCTGTGCTTCCTTACGGGCGCTGTCAGCGACCACAGTGCAGTAGGCATTCACCTTCGGGTTAAGCTGCTCGATACGGTCAAGGACAGCATTCACCACTTCTACGGGGGAAAGCTCCCCGGCAGCAATCGCCTCCCGCATTTCCCATGCAGTCATACGGCAGATTTCCAGATTGTTCATGGTTCCCTCCCCGGTTAATAACCTCTGTGTATAGCAGAAAGTATAGACGATACCTCACCAGACGACAAGCGTTATCTGCCCGTCAGGAATACCCGTGCAAAGCACAGTATATAAACTGGTACAGCAGGCGGCTCTCCTCTCCATCCCCTGCCCTGCAACCTGACGGCTGGGGCCTCGTTGCTTCCACCCTGAGCCCGTGTTACACTGGTATTTACGCCTATGGACTATACTATCACCGATGAAACCTTCGACTGGTTTGCCCGTTTCTGGGAAAGCCATCGTAATGATTTACGTTGGGACACTCTCTTCGTGCTACCCCCATGGCTGAATGAATGGCAGCAGTCATTTGCTCCTGAGATACATCCTTCCTTCCTGGTTGGCCGAGAGGACGAGAACGTCATCGGTATTGCTCCACTGCTAATCTCGGAGGGAAAAGCCTCCATTATCGGCAGCCCTGATGTTTGCGACTACGCGGACTTCATTACTGCCCCCGGCAAAGAGAGCGTTTTCTGCACTGCCTTGCTTAATACTATGAAGCAAAAAGGTGTCAGCCTCCTCGACCTCGGTTCTGTCCGACCTGATTCGGTGGTCATGTCTACGATGATAGAAACGGCACGGCAACTCGGGCACGAAGTATCCTGCCAGGAGGAAGATATCTCCCTGGAACGAGACCTGCCGCCCACCTGGGAGGAGTACCTGCAGTTCCTGAACTCCAAGCAGCGCCACGAGGTCAGAAGGAAGCTGAGAAGACTGGAAGAGACCGGTAGCGTGAACTACCGTTTCATCAGCGATGTTGAGTCTGTACCGGGATTCATGGACACCTTCCTGGAACTCTTTGGTAAAAGCCAGGAAGACAAGGCCGCCTTCATGACCGGTGAGATGGAGGGATTCTTCCAATCGATGATGGTGGCGATGTCCCGGGCTGGTCTGCTCAGGTCCGGCATCCTCGAACTGGACGGAGTGGCGGTGGCGGTAATCATCGTTTTCGACTACAATGGTATTATATACCTGTACAACAGCGCCTTCGATCCCGAGTACAGTCCGTTGAGCGTCGGAGTGCTCTCCAAGGCTCTGTTCATCAAGGATAGCATTGAGAGGGGCAGGAAGAGGTTTGATTTTCTCAAGGGCAACGAGCACTACAAGCACCACCTCGGTGGTCAGGAGGTCCAACTCTACCGCTGCCGGATCACTATTGCCTGACACCACGCGCGATACAGGAGTTCGATGACCGTCCGACCGATGAAGCTGGCTTTACTCTGCGCCCATAGCTGTCCGGTGGGCAACCTCGGGGCCAAGGACACCGGCGGTATGAATGTCTATGTCCGCGAATTGGCCAGCCATCTCGGCAGTCAGGGGCACCTGGTTGACATCTATACGCGTGTCCACGACCCCAATGACGACCAGGTGGTGGAAATCAGCGATAACGCTCGTTTGATACACTTGCAAGCCGGTGACTTCGAGGACATTCACAAGCTGATGGTCTATGCCTACCTGCCGGACTTCGTCTGCAACCTAGAGGACTTCCGCCGGGAACACAACCTGTGTTATGACCTGGTCTTCAGCCACTACTGGCTCTCAGGCTGGGCAGGCAAGCTGCTGCAATGTTGGTGGAATGTCCCGCACATGACCATGTTCCACACCCTGGGCGCTGTCAAGAACGCTCTCGGTATCGGTGAGGATGAGCCGGAGCTACGCATCGAGGCGGAGAGGAACCTGATCGGGGACAGCCAGCGCATCATCATCGCTACGGAGCGCGACAAAGCGCAGCTCATCGCTAACTACTCGGCCAATCCTGACCGGATCAGCGTTATTCCTTGCGGCGTCAACCTTGACCGGTTCCAGCCAACTGACACTGGCGAAGCCCGCCGATATCTCGGTCTCAGCGAGGAGGACAAGGTAGTCCTCTTCGTCGGCAGGATCGAACCGCTCAAGGGGATAGACAGGCTGATACAGGCGGTAGGCCTGCTCAGGGACACGCCTAATCTGAAGCTGATCGTCATCGGCGGCGACGCGTGCAGTCGAGACGATGTAGACCAACTGAAGAGTCTGTGTCGCTCCCTCGGGATAGAGGACTCGGTCAGTTTCCAGGAACTGGTGAAGCAGGAGAGGCTTCCCTGCTACTACAGCGCCGCTGATGTTACCGTCATGCCCTCGTACTACGAGAGCTTCGGGCTGGTTGCCCTGGAGTCACTCGCCTGCGGCACGCCGGTGGTGACCACCAGGGTGGGTGACATGGAGAACATCGTCATCGATGGCAAGACAGGCTACGTGGTGGCGGACAACACACCTGAATTGCTGGCCGACAGGATATCCCGGCTCCTTGCGAGACCGCACGGTGGCAACAGCGACAAAGCCTTCATAGTGGAGTCGGTCGCCCGATTCGACTGGGCAAATATTGCCGAAATGATCGCCGAGGAGTGTGACCGAGTGCTTACCGACCGCCTGGTCGGTTCGGCCTAGTCCAGGGACTTCTCATACCACAGGCTGGTGTCCCTGTGTGTAAAGCCGACCGACTGATAGAGGGCGCAGGCGACAGTGTTCTCGCTATCAACGGTGATTTGAGCTGTCTTGAAGCCCTTCTCTTTGAGATAGGACAGCCCGTCCAGCAGTAGCTCCCGGCCAAGACCCTTCCCACGGTAGTCCGGGTCAACACCGAGCATGCCAATCCTACCCCAGATCTTACCCCTTCCGTTCTCCTGTATCCTTACCCAGCAGTACCCGACGGGTCTCTCTCCATCCATAGCAATGCGGACGCCTTCAGTAGCACTGCCGTTGTGAGTAGCGTAGCTTATCTCTTCAGTTGTATTGGGACTGAACCCCCAGGTGCCGGTGAATGAACGATTCTGAATGTCGGTCAGTATATGCACCTCGTCAGTGCCCAGGGGACGTATCGGCAACGCACTCCGGACCGGCTCGGGCAGCCGCACCGGGTCCACTATAAGCTCTATCGAGCGGCGTATGACCTGGAAGCCAGCCTGTTCCAGGACCACTCGGGCCAATGCATTTTCATCCCGTACATTCACGTGGGCTACTTCTATTCCCAGGGCTATGGCCCGCACAACTGCCTGCTGGAATAGCCTGTGTGCCAGACCACGCCTGCGGTGTTGTGGTCCAATCAGACAGTCCAGGACCACCCGGCCTATCTTCGGCTCAGCGTTTATGTCCAGGTAACCCACCAACTCACCACCTTTATCAGCGACAAACAGGTCGTGCTCCGGTGTATAGCCCGGTCGGTCGAGACTCTCCCGTATGACGTCTGGAGACAGGTAGCCTGTATCGGGTGACAACTCGGCGGAGTCGTTCCTCAGACGCACGAAAGAGTGAATATCCTCAGGGCGGTAGTTCCGAATTATGTAGCCACTATCAAGCATTCCGTAGTAATCTCCCCTCGTGAGAATTGTGTCCGCTCCCTCGGATATTATACAATATATGTTTGTACTTAGTTCAGAGGAGATTTATGGATACTGTAAAACCTGTTCATGCATTAGTGTTCACACCACATCCGGACGATGCCGAGTTCGGCGTGGCCGGTACGGTGGTTAACTGGGTGAGGGAGGGCAAGGATGTTGTATACGTCGTCTGCACCAACGGAGACAAGGGCACCAGCGACCCCGACGTGGACCCGGCAGAGCTAGCCAGGACCCGTGAGGAGGAGCAACTGGCGGCGGCGGAGTTGCTGGGTGTACGTGAGGTGGTATTCCTGCGATACCCGGACGCGGGATTGGAGGATACCCCCGAGTTCCGAAAAGAGCTTGTGCGCATGATACGGAAATACCGGCCGAATACCGTGGTTACCGCCGACCCATACCGCAAGTACATCTGGCACAGGGACCATCGGATTGTCGGGCGGGTAGTCATGGATGCCATCTTTCCCTATGCCAGAGACGTCCATGCCTATCCTGACCTGCACGAGCAGGGCTTCGAACCACACCGGGTCAGAGAGGTCCTGCTGTGGGGCTCACCGGACACCAACTACCACCTGGATATCACCGATACCTTTGATATCAAGTTAGCCGCCCTGGCCTGTCATAAAAGTCAGATAAACCCTGACCGCTTCCCCGAGATGGAGCAACGCATGAGAGAGCGCTACCGCCTTATGTCGGAGGGCTCGGGGTTCGAACTGGCCGAGGCATTCCACCGTGAGGAGCTCTGGCGGTAGGCAGTTCAGCCATTACCAGGCACTAGGAAGACAGCCAGAGCACATCACCGCACAGGTTCGGAGTGTGACTCCGCGATTTGAAAACGGCGATTTCTTCTTTTTCTTTCTTGAGCACAGTCGGGTCACCATGCCCCGAATACACTTTGGTATCGTCGGGCAGTACCAGCAGCTTATCAGTTATTGACTCGACTATCTGCCGGAACGCGTCCGGTGACCCTGTCTTACCCGGCCCCCCGGGGAATAGCGTATCCCCGGATACGAGGTGTTTATCGGTATAGAAGCAAATTCCCCCGGGTGTATGGCCCGGTGTGTGCAGTACCTTGAGCTCTATCTTGCCGAAGGAAACGATATCGCCATCGTTGAGCAGGATATCCGGCGACGAAGGCAAGGCATCCAGAGGATGAGCGGCCACGGGAATCTGCAACTGCGAACGTAACTGAACAAGGGCACCAAGGTGGTCGAAGTGATTGTGCGTTATCAGGATATACCTGGGGCTGGTACCCTTTGCCTGCTCCAGAATCTTACCGGCATCTCCGGGGGCATCGACGATAACGCTGTCCCCGGTCTCCTGACAGACGAGTAAGTAGGCGTTGGAGACCATTCCACCACCGACATCAAGCTGCACAATCTTGATACTGCTGTCTTCAGCTACAACTGGCATTTCACTAACCTCCCGTCTTGCAGCTATGCACCGCCCGGATAGGGAAGAATGCAGGATTTACCGAGCCGACCGATGCATACTATGATAGCAGTATATTACCACAGCAGGTGAGATAAAATAAGAAAGGCCTCCAAAAAGGAGACCTTCTGCCATCACAACTAAACAATATTATACTACACCCATAGGCCGGTTGTCAAATTTCCGAACGTGTTTCATGTAAATGGCTGCGTTCAAGGGGCTTCCGGAGATAGCAATATACTGCATAGTCCAACGTATAGCTTCAGAGCTTTGTAAACAAAGTATTCCACACTATTCAAACTCGTCTTTAGATAGAGCTATAAGTATGATGGCCGGTATTCCCAATGGAAGCACCGACAATGTACCTGCAATTGAACCGGCAAGTGACCATTTCCACTTCTTTCTCTGCATGGCAAGAACCCCACCTGCCAGAGCAAGTACCCCGATAACAATTGACAGAACAGGTACTCCAAAGATAATGCTCGGTACAAACGGAGGTATATCTCCCTTACCAAGTCCGCTTATATTGCCAAGCCCAACAGCATAGTTGACAGCCCCTAATGAAGCAAGAGCTCCGGAGACTATTGTCAGGATTCCGCCAATCACAGGCCTGCGTGTTTTTTTCACACTTCTTCCTTCAGTGAAAGTAATGTAGAGCATACTGCAAAGCATTCTGTAAATATCGTGCCATCACTGGCAATTCCGTCTTTGTGCAGCACCCGAACAGGTGGCCATTCATCGTGTTACATCGCACCTCGCCCGTATGATGTGGGATGGTCAGCCTTACTGCCATCACCTCGTTTACTGACCTGGAGAAGTGGCACTACCGACCGTGGCAGTTCTTGAATTTAAGTCCGCTGCCGCAGGGGCAGGGGTCGTTGCGCTGTGCCGTAGCGAACCTCATATGGAGCCGAGCGTCCTGCTGTGCTATTACGTACATTATGTTTGCCGGGGAACGGCCTTCCCGTAACTCCTCGGCCATGTACTGCATCGTCGGACCAATATGGGCAAACAGGTCCCGGTATCCTTCGCACAGGTAGTTCAGCCCCGGTTCACCGTCCGGTGTGGAAAGAATGCGGTTCTTGGGGCAACCGCCGTTACAAATGAACTTTACACTGCATTCACGACAGTACCCGGGCAGAGAATCACGCTTGGCATGACTGAAACGGACCTGTTGCTCCGACGTTACCAGTTCAGTAAGGTCTCGCGAGCTAATGTTGTCCAGGTAATAACGCGGCTCCACGAAATGGTCGCACGAATAGAGGTCACCGTTATGCTCCAGTACCATGGCGGTGCCGCAGGTCTCATCGAAGATGCACAGACCGGGGCTTTCTCCCGCCCAGGCAGCAAGGGCAACATCGAATATCTGCACGAAGACCGTCCCGACATCACGCCGGACCCACTCATCAAAGATAGTCTTCAGGAAAGAGCCGTACTGCTTTCCCGTGACCGAGTGCGGTGTCAGGGCATTACCTTCCTGAAAGCCGGTCTCGTTGTCCCTCAGGACGATAGGAATGAACTGCATGAAGTGCGCCTCCACCTTGCCACGCAGGAACCGGTACACCTCAAGCGGGTAGTCAACATTAGCGGCATGAACACAGGTTAACGTGTTGAAATCAACGTTGTGCTTGTTTAGATACTCCACACCGGCCATTACCCGGTCAAGGGTCGGCTGGCCCCCTTTATCAACCCGGTAGGCATCATGCATTTCATGAGGTCCGTCAATACTGATACCGACAAGGAAGTCATACCTCTTGAAGAACCGGCACCACTCGTCATCGAGGAGAACCCCGTTGGTCTGCACAGCATTCTTGATTATCATGCCCGGCCGACTGTACTTCTGCTGGAACTGTAGCGCACGCTCAAAGAATTCCAGTCCTGCCAGCAGCGGCTCACCACCCTGCCAGGCAAAGGTCACCTCCGGTACCTGCTGCGCCCTGATATACTGGCGAGTAAACGCCTCGAGCATGTCATCATCCATACGGAAGTCGCCATCGGGGTAGAGCTGCTCCTTACGCAGGTAGTAGCAGTACTGGCAGTCAAGGTTGCATACCGCACCACGCGGCTTGACCATCACGTTGAAAGCCAATGGTGACCGCGAGTTTTCTCCCTGCCTTGCATTCACTTATCCGACCTCCCAACAGACTCGACAGTTACTGGACCAGCTCTGCGTCACGCCTTATGGACAGAACACTGGATTCCTGTCAAGAGTCATTTTAACTGCATATTCAGAATCTTGGATTCCTACCGACCCACCGAATATACCAGAGCCGTCACCGAATGCGGCTCGAATGTGTAGGTCATGGAAGGGCCTTCAACAACGAGAGAGCTCTCGCGCGTCATTACCTGGTCTGGCGTGTCGAAGGTGTTTTCCGATTTGATGTCCGTACCATTGACCACATAAGCACGAGCATCCCCGGCAAAGCGGCCGTCAAACAGTGAGATGGTCGTCTCCATCGGTTGGGTCCTGCTTCGGTTGACAACGTAGAGGACCAACTCCTTCTTCTTTTCGTCAATAGTCGCCGAGACGTCAAGTATGCGGACACCCGTGCGCCTCCCGCCAGTGAACGTTTCCCCCTCCCACCATACATCGAGCGCCGCCGGTCCACAAGTCCGACTGTACATCTCGAAGGGGTAGAAGATTGTCTGCAACACCAGGCCATCCGGTCTGGTGAAGATGGGAGCAATCACGTTCACAATCTGGGCAAGGTTGGCCATTCGCACTGTGGAGGCGTGCCGTACAAAGGCATTCAGGTGCGTCGCCACAACCAGCGCATCCTCCAGGTTGTAGGTCTCCTCCAGCTGGTTCCTGTCTTTTGGCCCGGTGTCAGATGACGGGCGTTCCCGGTACCAGACGTTCCACTCATCAACAGCGATATGGACCGGTCGCCTGATGCCCCTCTCGATGCAGACAACTCGGATCAGGCCTTCATAGGCGCAGAGACGCTCCTCGATGAACTCAGAGCGGGCCATATAGAAGGTGAAGTCGTCCTGCGGATTGCCCACATACCAGTGCAGGGCCATATAGTCAATCAGGTCGCCCGCCTGCTCCAGGAGCAGCTGCCCACGCTCCACGAAGTCCTCTCCCCAGAGCGAGACCGCCGATGCAACCAGCTTGATGTCCGGGTCCACCCACTTCATCACCTTGCCGAACTCGGCAAAGGCCCGCGCGTATTCCTGCGGAGTCTTGTGGCCGATCTGCCAGGGGCCGTCCACCTCGTTGCCGATACCCCAGTACCTTACCTTGTGTGGTTCTGGAAATCCGTGCTCATGCCGCAACCTCACCAGGGCTGAGTCCTGCGTGCCGTTGCAGTATTCCACCCAGTCACGGGCCTCCCTCATATCGCCGTCACCGCAGTTGACCACGAGATACGGTTCTGAACCAAGCTTGCGACAGAAACGGACAAACTCGTCGGTCCCGAAGTGATTTGGGTCAGTGACAAACCAGGCAAGGTCAGCCCGGGCGGGGCGTTCCGGGACCGGTCCAATTCCATCCCGCCAGCGGTATCCAGAGGCGAAATTCCCGCCGGGATACCGTATCAGCGGCATCCGCAGCCGGCGGAGAGCATCGAGCACGTCGGTCCGCAGACCGTGCTCGTCGGCTAATGGAGAGTCCGGCTCGTAGATTCCGCCGTAGATACAGCGGCCCAGGTGTTCCGCAAACCCGCCGAAGATGTTGCGGTCGATTGCGCCCAGGGTACGTTCCAGATCGATTCTTATGCTGTTCAAATCCCGCCTCCTTTACGCTCCGAGACAGGCTGTGAGAAGGTACTATCAGCATATAATGCATGGGAACCTCAGTCAAGGAAACCGGCTCCGGTCTGTCTCCTTTTTCTTCCTGCTACGAGATGTCACCAAACCGGGAAGACCTGATAAACTGATAGGCACCGACTGCAAGCAATGCGAAGAAGAGCCAGACCACATACGACAGGATGGTCAATACACCGGTCAGAGTGAGTCCGCCCATCACCAGACACCCCACTACTACGATGGCCATCAACAACCGCAGCAGAGCAAGCATAGCCACCGCTTGAATATGCCGTTTCACCTTCTTGTCGGTAATGCCCGCTTCCGGCCAGGGGTACTCGGCACCACCGTTTATTGCCCTGGCAATACGGGGCATCACCAGAGCATGGTTCTTCCAGTAGTAGCTGTGGTCTCGCACCGGATTATCCAGATTGATAACCCTGCGCCGTTTTACCTGGTCTTTGTGGACCTGTGCCTGCTCGATGATTTCGTCATCAAGGTCGCCCGCCGGCACCGGGTCGAAGCGAGCATAGATATCCAGCCAGAAGAACCGTTCCTGCAAGGACGCGGACTTCTGACCGGTACCGGGCTCGAATCCGGTTATCTGCCTGGCTAGAGGTCGGCGGAACTGCATCTGTGCATAAAGGTTTGATTTTCGGACCATACGAAAGACCTGGTTGATTCCACTACCTATAGTCACAAAGGTGAGCTTTTTCCGCTTCCCGCTGGCTCCCAACTGCTCCACCACCTGTGCAATCCTGCCACCTTCCCCGAGGGCATCGTAGGCCACCACTGCCCCCATGGAGTGAGCTATGATAGTGATATCCTCCACCTTCCCGAACTTATCATTCAGCATGTCGATAACGATGCTCTCCAACCTTCCTCTGGCACTCGCCGACCACATGCCATGCTCGATGTAACGCCTCACATCTCCGAGACTGCGGCTCAGGAACGGGTCCATCTTGTGGAGCCAGTCCAGAAAGCGTGCCAGGAATTGCAGCCGGGGCATCCAGTAGAGAGGCCATATGAAGAAAAGGGCCACCGGCACCACAACCGAGAGTGGTAGTAGCAAGAGACCCATCGCGAGCAGTTCCGCTCGGTAGACACAGTTTGTGAAAGCGTAAGCCCTCCAGTGGGATTTCTCGGGTGCCTGACGACCCTCCGGACGGTATTTCTCGTTATTAGCCGGGTCCCTCCAGAAACCCTCCCAGGCATACCTCAACTGACTACCAATCTGTGGCCATAGCCAGCGTAGCACCGAAGACGCCAACGGTGCCGGGAAGGCATCTGCCCAGAACGCCTCCTTGCAGACCCAGGTAGCTTCAGTGCTATCCGGTGCCCTGATGTACAGGGTGGCCGAAGGCGGGTCCGATGTTATGTCCGTCTCCCGCTTAATCACCGGATATGCCGGCGAATCTGTCCCCTGCCCTGCCGGCGACTCCAGCAGGGAATCCGCCAGGGAGTTGGTTACACTCGCCAGTAGCTCTCCCCGTTGCTCGTTATCACTGATACCGTGAATGACAATAACGCCGTGTCTTCCCTGAGAAAGTCCCATGAATCCCCCTCTGCCAGACTTCTTCTCGATTCACAAGTACCGGCCTGCCACATGGTTTTCTACCAGAGACGCAAGGCAGCCACACCTGCGAACACTCCCATTCAAACCGCATCTCCTGTACCTTTGAATGGATTTCTGTCGCGGTTTTCCTTGCCTGGACTCCCCTTATTCAGCACCATGCTAATATACTGTACCCCCTACAACACCTCGTTGACAATCCATCAGGCGAAGATTAAACTCGATTCTGTGTGTACCAATACTTGTGCCAGTACACTTCATCCCGGTCCCCTCTGGAAGCGAGGGGGCACTACCGGCAGGAGAGGAGATATCAGTGAAGGTTATTGACCTGCGTAGTGATACCGTAACCCTCCCCACAGACGAGATGCGCCGTGCCATGTATGAAGCAGAACTTGGTGATGACGTCTACGGGGAAGACCCTACAGTAAACCGGCTTGAGCAGATGACGTCCGAGATGCTTGGCAAGGAAGCAGCCCTGTTCACCACCAGCGGTACAATGGGCAATCTTCTCGCTATACTGGCCCAGACACGCCCCGGAGAAGAGGTTATCGTTGGCAGCGAAGCCCACATCTTCTGGTACGAGGTTGGCGGGGCATCCGCTCTGGGAGGGGTCATGCTGCGCACGGTACCAAATGATAGCGAGGGCCGGATGGACCTCGATTCAATTGAGCGGGCCATCCGCAGCAGGGACATACATTTCCCCCGGACCGCCCTGCTGTGCCTGGAAAACACCCACAATCGTTGCGGCGGCTCCGTCCTGACGCCCGATTTCACATCCTCTGTTGTCTCGCTGGCTCACGGTCACGACTTTCGTGTCCATCTCGATGGAGCGCGCATCTTCAATGCCGCTATCGCTCTGGGTGTGCCTGCCAGCGACCTTACCAGAGATGTCGACTCCGTCTGTTTCTGCCTCTCCAAAGGACTCAGCGCCCCGGTGGGTTCCATGCTCTGCGGCACCAGAGAGTTCATAGAAAGCGCCCGAAAGTGGCGCAAAATGGTCGGCGGTGGTATGCGCCAGGCCGGGGTTATTGCCGCCGCAGGTATCGTGGCACTCCAGACCACGGTGAACCGGCTCTCCGAGGACCACGCCAACGCGCGCCGCCTGGCACGCGGTCTGGAGAACATTCCCGGACTGTCAGTGCCCCGTGTGGAAGTACCGAGCAACATCGTCATGTTTGAGTCCGCCCTCGCTGCTTCCGGTGCTGATTTCATACGCCGGATGGACACGCGGGGTGTAAAGTTCGGCTACCGGGGCAACAACCGTTACCGGGCGGTAACACACCGCATGGTAGACTCCGCCGATATCGATGAAGCCCTGGACCGCATAGGACAATGCACTAAGGAGTTGGGTTAGAAAACCTCACAAGACGCGTATCGTTTGCGGCACTGCCGATAAATCGAGAAGATTCGAATTACACTCCTACTGCTTTGTATTATTATGTCAAGCTTGTTGACAATGAAGGCACAAACCCACTAGACTGCCTACAGGTAGACCGCACTACCAATGCTGAATGTTCAGGCAAGTGTGAACCGGTTGCCGGTTGCAGTGCGATACATGACCCGCCGGAGTTGTCTTCTTTCCAGCGGGTCTTTCTATATTGGAGAAGTAACTCGTTGAATTCAGACATCATCAGCAAGGTGAAAGCCAGGGGCAGGTCGGTATTCTACGGGTGGTGGATAGTATGGGTGGGTTTCATCATCAATGCCTTCGGTGTCGGCACCTTCTTCTACGGGTTCAGCACCTTCTTCAATCCGTTGATGGTCGAGTTCGGCTGGTCAAGAACACTGCTATCCGGTGTATTCTCCATGTCCCGCCTCGAAGGTGGTATCGAGGGACCGATTGTAGGATGGCTTACCGACCGGTTCGGGGCAAGACGGATACTTATCCTCGGGGTAATATTCACCGGCACCGGTTTCATCCTGCTGAAGCTGGTTAACAGCCCTCCTAGCCTCTATATAATATTTCTATTGGTTTCCATAGGCTTTAACATTGGCTACACGCATGCCACCGGCGCAGCTGTGGCCAAATGGTTTATCAAGAAGAGGAGCAGGGCCCTTTCCTTCCTTATCACCGGAAACGGTGTCGGCGGAGCGGTGTTCGTGCCTGTGATTGCCTGGCTTATTATCCAGTACGGATGGAGACTGGCGGCGGTCATCATCGGCGTGGCAACACTGGTCATTCCCCTTCCACTGAGCCTGCTTGTCAGAAGTACCCCTGAGGATATGGGTCTGCGGCCAGATGGTGAATCCCGGAAGTCTACCGGTTTCGCTTCTGATGCAGGGCATGGTTTCAACAAAGACCATCCTGATGATGAGGACCAGAAGGACATCAGCTTTACTGTCCGTGAAGCGATGAGAACGCGCGCTTTCTGGGTATATTCTGTCTCGATGATGCTGAGAGCCTGCATCCTGAGCTCAATTGTAGTCCACCAGATTCCTCATCTCACGGACATCGGCATCCCCTACCAGACTGCTTCCAACGTGCTCGGACTGATGGTACTTATGAGTGTTCCGGGCAGATTTATTTTCGGTTGGCTGGGTGACCGGTTCGATAAGAAAAAACTGCTATTTCTGCTTTGCGTTCTTCAGGGTGTGGGAATATTCATCTTCATCAACGCCGATACCCTCCCGCTGCTCTACCTCTTCGTGGTCGTATATGGACTGGGATATGGTGGTGTTATCCCATTGACGATTGCACTGCGAGCGGACCTGTTCGGCAGGAAGAATTACGCCACAATTGCCGGTATAACCATGTCTCTGAGTGTGGTCGGGACGGTATCGGCCCCACTCCTGGCAGGTTATCTCTACGACGTTACCCATAGCTACAGCCTGGCGTTCTACATCTTCATCGTGCTAATCGTTCTCTCCGGGGTGTTCTTCCTCATGATACCTCGTCCCACCCGCAGAGCGACATGATGTCCCCGATATCAGATTCTCCCGGGCATCAGCCGGTGGACCTGTGCATCCTGACATAGGCCACTGCTCACGTGTTGGGCATTTCGACTCCAGGATGGTACAATCATCGTAGACAGAAGGGACGTCAGTATTGTCTCAGTAATCAGCACCGATGTCTCTCCGGCTCCGAGTAGACATCGCACTTACGGGAGGTCCTATTAATGGCAACTCACCCATTGGAGGAAATCCTTCACCCCAGGGCTATCGCAGTGGTTGGGGCTTCAGGTGGCGGCGGGCGGGGATCCGGTTTTCTCGCGCCTCTTGTCGAACTGGGCTACAGGGGGCAGATCTACCCGGTCAACCCCAAGTACACGGAGATTATGGGTATCAAGGCCTACGCCAGCGTAAAGGATATACCTGGGGTGGTCGACTACGTAATCTCGTCTGTTCCGGCGTCACAGGTTCTGGGAATGATATCGGACTCCGCCGCGAAGGGCGTCAAGGCAATTCACCTCTACACCGCTCGTTTCAGTGAAACGGGACGCAAAGAGGCCGCTGATCTTGAGAAAGAAATACTAAACCAGGCGAGGAAAGCGGGTATTCGGCTCATTGGGCCGAATTGCATGGGCGTCTATTATCCTGGCGAACGGATATCCTTCAGCAGTGGCATGCCCACGGAGTCCGGGTCTGTAGGACTGGCTTCACAGAGTGGCTCGGCAATACATGAAATCGTCGACATGGCAGCGCAAAGGGGCTTACGCTTCAGCAAGGCTATAAGCTATGGCAACGCCCTTGATTTCAACGAGTCTGACTACCTGGAGTACTTCGCGCAGGACTCGGAGACAAAAGTAATCATGATGTACATCGAAGGCGTGCGCGACGGGAGGCGTTTCTATGATACCCTGCGCCGCACGACAGCCACCAAGCCGGTCATCATCGTCAAGGGTGGCAGGGGACAGTCGGGAGTCAGGGCCACCGCTTCTCACACGGCTTCCCTCGCCGGGTCCATGCAAGTGTGGGAGACAATGGTCAGCCAGGCCGGGGCTGTTTCTGCTCAGCATCCGAGCGAGCTGGTGGACGTGGCCACCGCGTTCCACTTCCTGCCGTCAATCTCCGGTCGAAGAGTGGGTGTAGCCGGTGGCGCCGGGGGAAGTAGCGTGCTTGCCGCCGACCTCTGCGAGGAAGCCGGGCTCGACGTTATTCCGTTGCCAATGGAGATTCGAGAGGAGATGAAAGCCCAGGGTAGCCCAATCTGGGACTGGATTGGCAACCCGGCAGATATGTCAATCAGGATAGACAGAAGCTGGGATACCGGGGAAATGCTGAAGATAATGGCCGGGAACTCGAACTTCGATCTACTGATTACCTTCGTACATGCACACTTCCACGGTGGTCAGGGGAAGGTCTCGGCGGATACGTTTCTCGAGCAGTACCGGCTGAACGAACTCAAAAACAAGCCGCTGCTGGCGGTGATGGAGGAGCGGGGACAGGGCAGCATTAACGACGATGACCATACCTGGATGCGGGAGCTGATGGAAGAAGTCAAGGCCGGGCTAATGGCCGCTGGCGTTCCAGGCTATCCGAGCATCGAACGAGCGGCTGGAGCTGCCAGTAAGCTTATTGGGTACTATCAGCGCAGGGAGTCTCGCTAGCGTGAAACCGGCAACCCAGCGTGCCTGCCCCCCGTACGGCGCCCAGTACTTAGTGACAGAGATACCAGCCAGTATGTTCCGCGGGGTGAGACCCTTCGGCTTCGGCTTGCTGGCAAAGCCAGCAGGCAATCTCATGGTGACACGTCATTCTTGAGCAAACTGCCACTGAGGTCAGTGGCGCAGAACCTCAATTCTCCACATAGTAGATTGCTTCGCTTCGCTCGCAAAGACAGGAGAGAGGATTGTCATTGCGAGGAGCACCAGCGACGAAGCAATCCGACCCTCCGTTGTCATTCTGAGCAACACGCAACTGGACCCTGGTCGCAGGACTGCGAACCTAGTCGCACGCCGCCATGATGTAGTCAAACAGCATCTCGCGCATCCAGAACTCGGGATCGCTTATGCTCATACTCGTAGTGAAGACGACCACCAGGTCAAGCTCCGGGGCAACGTATATCCTCTGCCCGTACAACCCGGCCGCGTAGTACACTCCGTCCTGTGGGTATGTCCACCAGCTCTGGTAGCCGTAGCCGCTGGTCGCTGAGGAAAGGTAATGGCTCTTCACGGCTTCGGCCACGAAGTCTGCCGGTACAACCTGTTTGCCGTCCCAGTTACCATTGTGTAGATATAGATAGCCGAACTTCGCCGCGTCACGAGGCTTTAGTGATAGCCCTCCCCCGCCATAGTAAATGCCGTGACGGTCATGTTCCCATGACACATCCTTTATTCCCAGTGGGCTAAACAGGTGCTCCCGTGCAAAATCAAGGGTATCATACCCGGTGACTTCTGTTATCAGAGCAGACAGCAGGTGTGTGGTTCCCCCATTGTAGTTCCACCTAACTCCCGGCTCCTCCATCATTGGCAGGTCGAGCACATACTGAACAGGATCGCTGCTGTAGTAGATAGCCCGAATGTAATCGTTACGCTGGTCAGTGTATGCGTATTTCCATTCCTCCCACTCGTAGCCCGCCTTCATCGTCAGGTAATCTTCCAGTGTGATAGACTCCTTCTGCTCGTCCATGTTATCCATAGTACGGTCTGAAAACAGGTCGACAATCCGGGCATGGATGCCCTCGATGTAGCCCTGCTCAATGGCGATACCTACGAGTGCGGAGACGAAGCTCTTTGTGACCGAGTGAAGGATGTGCGGCTTGTCCTCATCGTAGTCAGGTCGCGGATACTCCTCCAGCACGATGCGGCCGTGGCGAACCACCACGACGGAATCTATGTACATGCCACCCTTATTCATACCCTCAATATACGTGGTAACCCCGGCCAGCTTGACCGAATCCATATCCTGCTCTTCAGGCGCTGAGGTCCGCCAGCCCTCAGTAGGCCAGTATTCGCTGGATTCTTTGGTTGCGGTTTCCCCTGCGCCGCTGCAACCGGCAACAAGAGACAGAATCATCAGGGCTATCAAGATACAGGCCAGTTTCTTCATCGTTCTCCCTCCCTTCTCTGGAATACCGGTAATGAGTTACTACCCGGATTGCCGTCCGGTTCTTCGTCACGCAGAATTCTCCAGTCATAACTGAAGACATTCATTTTGCTCCCGCTAACGGAGCCAACCAGGGTTACCCCCAGACTGCCTGCCAGTTCCACCGCTACATCAGTGGGAGCGGCTATGGAGATGATAACGGGTATTCTCCTCCTGGCTACTTTGAGCAATATCTCCGAGGAGACCCTGCCGCTGGTAACCACCATCCGCCCATCTGTGAGTATATCCTCCATGAGGCATTTGCCAAAGACCTTGTCGATGGCATTATGCCGCCCGATATCCTCGGCGAAGACGAGGATATCGGTATCACACAGAGCGGCACTGTGAACACCGTGTGTCGCCTGGTAGAGTCGGGAGTGGTGCTGGAACTCCTTTACCAGGGTATATATCCCAGGCACCGTTACTTCACTTCTGTATTCTACCTTTGCCAGCGATTGAGCATCAGCAGCACTAGAGGCGGAAGTCCCTCTACCACCACTCGACGCTATCAAACGTTTGGCCAGGCGTTCACTCGTTAATTCCTTGCCTTCCCTGGTCTCGACACGGGCCACGCCTCTCCGGTCATCAACGGCAATGCTCCTGATTTCATCTTTAGTATCCAGTAGTCCCTCGGACAGAAGGAAGCCGACAGCCAGATACTCCAGGTCTGATGGAGAACAGAGCAGGGTTACCAGCTCCTGGTTGTTCAGGACAATGGTGAGGGAGAATTCCCTGGCAACCGTCTTCTCGATGCTGCTCTTGTTTTCCCCGACAAACTGTACTACCGGGAGTCCCTCAAGCTCGTTTTTCACCTTTCCTTGTCCCCTTCTCCAGCCACCAGTTGCAGCAAGACACCTGTGAGTCACCCCGGTCAACACCCTTCTTTTCCCCTGATAGTCTTGTGGCTTGTCCGAAGGTTACAAGTGACCGGAAGTAACCGCTCAGAGTAGACTACGCAATATTGATGCCCATTGACAAAGCAACATTATCCAGGATGCTTGACGGGGTCAAGACAGTACTATATCATACTAGATGCTCATAAGAAAGACCGGGTTGCCCGGGGCCATTTCGAGCGTCACAGATAGACTGCTTGCAGTGGCGAAAAAGAGAGGCTGAGCCTCAGGAACTTGGTTTCCGGCTTTTCACTCCTGGCGTACAACCCCTGTCACTTCATATCCGGATACTAGCTCTGTGAAAGGAAAGATGACAAATGCCAGAAGACAGGAAGGAATCTAAAGGCATAGACAGAAGGCAGTTTCTTACGGGGGCAGGTGCTGTTGCCATCACTGGTGCTATCGCCGGTCTCGCTGCCTGCTCACCGTCCACAACAAAAACAGAAGAGGAGGTCCCGATATCCGGGGTGATAACACATGACCCGACCATATGCTCCGGCTGCGGCGTGTGTGGCCTGATGTGTTCGCTGTATCACGAAGGTGAGCAGGGTCCGGCGCTGGCCAGGTCAGGAGTAGTCCGGGACCCCTTTACCTACGAATTCACCTTCAATGTATGCCAGCAGTGTCGTTCTCCAAGCTGCTACTTTGCCTGCCCACTGAAGGACACGGCTCTATGCATTGATAGTGTGACCGGGGCCAGATACGTCAATGAAGAGAATTGCACCGGTTGTGAGAAGTGCATTGAAGCCTGTCCGTTTGACCCACCGAGGGTAGTACTGCATCCCGAGAAGAAGGTAGTTTTCTCCTGCAACCTGTGCATGGGCAGAGACAAGGGGCCGATATGCGTCGAATACTGCTCCATGAAGGCCCTGAGATATGTAACCAAGGATGAGAGGAAGGAAAATGGCGAAGTCGTACGGTTGGACCGGGAGTATTCTCTGGGTTGACCTCACCAATAACAGGATAACCAGGGTACCCACATCAGACTTTGAACCGGAGAAGTTCATTGGAGGGGTGGGGCTGAACACCAGGATATTCTGGGAACTGGGAAGCCCGAAGGTAGATGCTTTTCATCCTGACAGCCCCCTTCTAATATCAGTTGGCCCACTGACAGGTGCCAGCGGGCCGTTCAACAGGGCCGAAGTCTGCGGCATAGCGCCTCAGTGTTATCCGGAGGAGCTGTTCGCCTATTCGGGGTTCGGGGGGAAATTCCCTTCTGAGCTCAAGTACGCCGGCTACGATGGCATAGTCATTCTGGGGAAGGCGGACAGACCGGTCTATCTGTCGATACACAACGATGATGTGGAACTCAAGGACGCCAGGCACCTGTGGGGAGTAGACACCTTTGAGACACAGCAAACGCTGATGAGCAGTCATCCCAGGGCCTCGGTGCTGACCATAGGCCCGGCCGGAGAGAACCTCTCCCGTCTTTCCATAATTCTGAATGAGACTGCCAGCGCTGCCGGCCAGGGTGGCTACGGGGCTGTCATGGGGTCAAAGAACCTGAAGGCAATAGTCGTCCGGGGGACCGGTTCTCTGAAGATTGCCAGACCTGACGATTTCCTGGGACTGGTCAGTGACAGGATGGCGGCGGGTGAATGGTTGAGTGGAGCAGCACAATCATGGGGTAGATATCCCTTGTGCGGAGAGGTTATTAAGGCAGACATGCAAATCAACCATCTTAAAAAATTCGCCGGCTGTTACGGATGCCCCTACCAGTGCATGGGTTTCTACGATATCCCGGGCATAGGCAAAGGCGCCCAGATGTGTGTCGAAGCGTGGTACGGGTATTTCACCAGAGACAGTTCCGAGGGCTACTGGGAAGGAAATATCCTCTCACAGAAGCTGGGCATTAACAACTACGAGCTGCTGGGAATGATGATATTCCTTACGGCAGCCGTCGGCTACGGAGCTGCCAGTAAAAAGGACCTGGGTTTATCAACTATTCCGCAGATAGACTATGCCGGGCAACGGCAGTACGGCGGGCAGAAAGCTCACCACAAGTTCCTCACGGAGCTGCTGAACGGAATAGCCGACGGGACCAGTCTGCTGTCCCAGGGCGTGGGTAGAGCGGCAGAGCAGCTAGGCCAGAGGGCTGTGGACCTGTATCAAGAGCGATATCCGGCCAGGGGCTATACATCCCATCATATAGAAAACGTGGGGTCGGCTTTGCACTGGGCTACCGACACCAGAGACCCATATAGCTCCTGTCACGACTACGTCTTTACTTTCGGTCCGTATCCACAAATAGCTGCCCACTTTGGAGTACCCGGTGGTGATATGACTCCAGGCGGGAAAAAGAATGTGTATGAGCGAACAGAAGATCAGACCGCCTGGGTACAGAACCACCAGAGTCTGAAGAATTCCCTGCCGATATGTGAATACGCAAGCATACCATACGCATTCTATCATCCACCCGCTATGGATATAAGAATCTTTGAAAGCCAGGTCCTGTCCGCAGTTACCGGGATAGATTACAGTGTAGACAAGCTATGGGAAGCGGGAGAGAGAATCTGGGCCCTTCGTAGAGCCATTATGGTACTCAGAGAGAACCGTACAAGGGAAGATGATACCTTGAGCCACGTCTGGTTTGAGCAAATAGCTGGTGGGGACCAGACACTGGCTGCACCACTGGATAGAGACCAGTGGGAAGCCCTCAAAGACAGGTACTACGGCGTACGCGGCTGGGACGTCAGCACCGGCTGGCCTGCCAGAGCCAGACTGGAAGAGCTGGGCATGAAGGACGTGGCTGACACGCTGCAGAGCGCCGGTAAACTGGGCCAGCACAGCCGGCAAGAGCCTCAGATAGCAAGTGCCCCCTCTCGCTGATTGTGACCGGTTTGAAACTTGGACCGTGGCCGAATATTCGGTCCAATATCCTGTTCACATTTCGCACAGGCAGGGGTTCGTGGTATACTTGAACAGACGCCCGGTCGCGTCATCGGGTCAAGACCGGAGATAGGGAAACCGTTTCTCCCGTCTATTATTGCCCTGCTGATGGCACCGGGAACTCGAACGAAACGGACTGCCCGTTCAGCATGAATCATTATTCCGTCTTGTTAACGAGATCTATAGGAGCTGGTTACAACGTACTGTAGCATCCCGGGGCTTGAACTCTGGAGGAGGGACTGGATGGAGAATATAGAACTGGAAACCACTCGTCGGGAGATGCTGGGAAAGGAAGTCAGGTTCCTGCGTCGCCAGGGTATTATGCCTGTTCATCTTTTTGGCCATGGTGTCGAGTCACTAGCCTTGCAGTGCGATGCCACAAGTCTGCAACAGACATTATCCAGAGCGGGGCAGACAAGGCTTATCAACATCAAAATACATGGGGAAAAAAAGCCAAGACCAGTCGTAGTCCGTGGAGTCCACCGAGAGCCGGTAAGAGGCGGGCTGCTCCATGTGGATTTCTTTCAGGTCAGTATGAAAGAGCGGGTGAAGATAGACGTGCCTCTTATCCTGGTAGGGGAAGCACCGATCTTGAAATCGAGAGAGCACATGATAGTGCAGGAGCTGAATACGCTGGCTGTCGAGTGTCTTCCGGCCAGTATGCCGGGTAGTCTGGACCTGGATGTCAGTTCTCTCTCAGAGCCGGACCAGGTCCTGCGGGTAAAAGATATTGAAGTCAATGAGGATGTCACGGTCCAGGATGACGCCGAGCTTGTTGTTGTGCGGGTCATACTGCGGCCGATAGCTAAGGTGGAAGAACCCGTGATAGCAGAAGAAGTAGCTGAACCTGAGGAAGAACCTTCACCGGCTGAAGGCGAGTAACCGGGAGAACAGTTTCCCTCGATATGATATCGGCTGGCCAGGCATTGATTCCTGGGTTGCAAATTCGGTTTAATTGCTGTATAATACATAATAGGTTTTAGAGTAGGTTATTGCATACTAATTCAACCCTCAAGTTACATCCCAACGGGTCCACATACAAGTGTCAGATGACCGAAACTCTTACCGAGTATATAAGAGAGGAGGTCATCCATGGCCTACGAAGACAGGACCATAACATGCTACGATTGTGGCGCCACTTTCACGTTCAGCGCTGAGGAACAGGAGTTCTTTGCTTCCAAGGGATACGAGAACGACCCCAAGCGCTGTCCCTCCTGTCGTGAGGCAAGGAAAGCGAACCGCCAGAGTACTGGTGGTTACGGTTTCAGGAGCCAGCGACAGATGTTCCCCGCGGTGTGTGCCCAGTGTGGCAAAGACACCGAAGTACCGTTCCAGCCCCGTGAAGGCAGACCGGTATATTGTAGCGATTGCTACAGCAAGATGAGCCTGAACAGGCGATAGTAGTAACCTGCATTTTAAGAAACGCATGGACCAGGTACCTGGTCCATGCGTTTCACTTTCTGCTCCCTGAAGTCTGTCCGGGTAAGCCTATGGTTGTTGTCAGGTCAGGATTACTTGCCGGCGTATTCTGGGGATTAGTCACCGGTCGGCATCTCAGGGGGTGCGAACGACCATGCGATGTACATGCCGTACAGCCTCATCCCCCGCCGTACTTTTTCCTCAGGGCGGGTTTTTCTATCTTACCGGTCGGGTTACGCGGTACTTTATCGAAAAAGAATCGGCGTGGCCGTTTATAGCGGGGCAAATGCTCTTCGCAGAAGGCCAGAACATCGTCTGCGGTGAGGGTCTCACCGGGGTTTGGGTCGATTACGGCTACGGCTATCTCTCCCAGTCTTTCGTCAGGGATACCGATTACGGCAACGTCGTAGACCCCGGGATGACTCTGGATGATGTCCTCAACTTCTACCGGATAGATATTCTCACCGCCAGTAATCACCACGTCCTTCTTCCGGTCGGTCAGGTAGATGAAACCGTCATCGTCCATCCTAGCGATATCGCCGGTGTATAGCCAGCCGTTTCTCAGGGTCTCGGCTGTCCTGGCCGGATTCTTGTGGTACTCCTTCATCACACCATCGCCCCTGACGAGCAGCTCTCCGTTCTCTCCGGGGGCAACATCGTTGCCCTGTTCACCGACTATTCGTACCTGCCAGCCTTCTCCAGCCTTACCGATTGCACCTACCTTGTGCTCGTTCTCTATTCCGAGATGGACGCACCCCGGTCCGGTCGCTTCACTCAGACCGTAGTTGGTATCGTACTGCATTGCCGGGAAATACTCTTTCCAGCGTCGCACCAGACTGGGAGGCACTGGTTGGGCTCCGATGTGCATCAGCCGCCAGCAACTCAGGTCGTAGTCCTCAATCCTGAGTTCTCCACGGTCCAGTGCACCGAGGATATCCTGCGCCCACGGTACCAGCAGCCAGACGATTGTCCCTCTCTCGCTGTCCACGGCCTCAAAGATGCTCTGCGGGTTAACCTCGGTTAATATGGTAGCCCTGCCCCCGACGAGCAGGCTACCGAACCAGTGCATCTTAGCGCCGGTGTGGTATAGCGGTGGGATGAGAACGAAGTTATCTTCGTGCCGTTGATAATGGTGGCGCTGCTCGGTTATTGCGGCGAACTCCATGTTGCGGTGAGTGAGCACAATTGGCTTCGGGTCACCGGTGGTCCCGGAGGTGAAGTACAGACCGCAGGTGTCGTCATCTCCCAGCGGCACGTCCAATGATTGGGAAGACGCCTCGGCAATAAGGGCCTCGAGGTCTTCCATGCCATCGGGCAGGTCCTGCCCGACAAACAGGTAGTCCCTGATGGTGGACAGATGCGTGCGGATTTCGGCTATCCTGTCGATAAACTCCTCTCCGAGGACCATTGCCCTCGCCTCGGAGATATCAACGCAATACCGGATGTCCTTCGCACTGAACCGGAAGTTGAGCGGGACCGCCCAGGCACCGGTGCGGATGATACCGAAATAGGCTTCCAGCCAGGCTACCGAGTTCATCATCAGGTGAATGACGCGGTCACCCTTGTCGATACCTCTCTCGGTGAGCACACACGCTATCCGGTTCGCTCTATCATTGAATTCCTTCCAGGTAACCTGACGTCTTATCCCCTGGCTGGGCTTCAGCTCGATGAGGGCAGTCTCATCCGGGTACTCCCCGGCATTCCTTTCGAGCATATCAACTATGGTCATTGACCGGTAAACCTCCGGTGGCCCTGATTAATTTGGCGCTGCTATGGACCTGCCAGGCCGGGCAGGAATGTGGCTATTTTGGGCCAGGCTATCAGTATTGCTACGGCAATAATAAGAGCGCCGAGGAAGGGGAATATCCCCTTGAAGATGGTCTCCAGGGGCACGTCCTTGGCAATCCCCTTGATGACATAGACGTTTATACCCACTGGTGGTGTGATTACGCCCATCTCCGTTACCAGTACAATTATCACACCAAACCAGATGGGGTCAAACCCCAGAGTCATCACCAGCGGGTAGATAATAGGTATGGTGAGGGTAATCAGGGCGAGGGCATCCATGAAAAAGCCACCCAGCAGGTACATGAGGATTATTATGGCCATGATGGCCGTTGTTGGTAACGGCAGCCCGCCCACCCACTCGGCCAGCATGAAGGGGATTCTGGTCACGGCAATGAAGTGTCCGAAGAGGACAGCCCCGGTGATGATAACAATAACCTGACAGGTGACCTTCAGCGCATCTGTAACGGCAAAGCGGAATCCCTCCCAGGTGATCTGACGCCGAGATAGTCCGATGAGCAGCGCACCGGCAGCACCGACTGCTCCTGCCTTGGTCGGGTCAAACCATCCCAGGAAGAGCCCGCCCATTACCAGAGCAAAGAGGATGAGCATCTCGGTGGTGCTGCCAAGTCCGGCAATCTTCTCCCGCCACGTGGTCGGTTTTCCGGCCGGTGCCAGCGAAGGGTTACGCCAGCATAACAGAAAAACTACGGTTATAAAGAGCACCGCCAGCAACAGACCCGGGAAGACCCCCGCCATAAAGAGCTTCCCGATGGACTGCTCCGTAAGTATCCCGTAGACGATGAATATGGTGCTTGGCGGAATGAGGATACCGAGGCTACCGGCTGCGGCAACACTACCCGTCGCCAGTGAGTCATCACAGCCGTAGCGCTTCATCTCCGGCAGGGAGACACGGCCCATGGCTGCCGCGGTTGCCGTGGTTGACCCACAAATGGCGGCGAAGCCGGCGCAGCCGGCAATGGTTGCCATGACAAGACCACCACGCACCTGGCCAAAGAGCTTGTGACTGGCGTCATAGAGTCTGCGACTCATACCTGTGGTATAGGCCAGGGAGCCCATTAGCATAAACATCGGGATGACGGTAAGCGAATAGGACGAGAACTGCTCGAAGAAGTCCAGTGCAAGGCGGCTCAATCCAACGTCCGGCGATACCAGTAAGGCATAGCCGACCAGCCCGACGAATGCCATGGCGAATCCGACCGGCATCCCGACGAGCATGATGGCAACCAGGGCGACAACGCCGATAATGCCTGCTATGACGGGATTCACTTCTTCACCACTTGTAGAATTGCCCGCAGCAACTGGCTCAGCATCACCAGGCAGACAGGGATACAGCAGAAGGCTATGGCGTAAATGAAGGGGTGGAACGGGATTCGCTGGGTCATCGAGACCTGGCCGGTAGTCTGGACAATGCGGGCATATTCAAAGCTCCGCCAGGCGAGTAGCGCGAACAGACCGAGGCCGAGTAGAGATACGAAGGCAGAAACAGCCGACTGTACCCGTGGCGGCATTCGAGTCGTGAAGAACTCTACCTGGACATGGCCGCGCTCTAACAGTGTATAGCTGAGGGCAAAGGCCGTTACCAGTACCCCGAGGTAGCCGACTATCTCAATTGCTCCGGGTACCGGCTGGCTGAAGAGCTTGATGCCGACGATATCGGCAATGGTGATTGCCAGCATGCCCACGAGGGCGATACCGGCAATCACGGTCACCCAGCGTGATGATTTATCGGCAAACCTCTCAAGGCGCTCAACTATCCGTGACATAACTCCATATAACCAACAGGGTGCCCGTGGCAGATTACCTGCTGCGGACACCCTGACTTGCTGCTATCTGCCGGTTGACTAGTCTTGCGGAAGGAGTGGTACCAGCTCATCCTCAACCCACTGGGCACTCTGTTCAGCTGTCGGTGTCCGGCTGCCCCAGTAGGCAACTCGCTCCAGTATGTAGGCCTGATACTCGGCCGCGCTTAATCCCGCTTCTGTCTTATCAGCTATATACTGCTCAATCAGTGGGTCTACTGCCACCTCTACCCAGCGGGCCATTTCTGCTTCAGGAAGCTCGATAACCTCCCGGTCACCACCGAGGCTCAGGAAGTAGTCAATGCCGGCCTTATCGTAGTAGTCCCAGACCTGGCCGTGCTTCAAAATCCATTCTTCACTGACATCGCTGAAAACCTTCTGAACGTCGACCGGCAGGGAATCCCACTTGTCCTTGTTCATAACCACGAACATCATGGTCGTGTTGCCGACATCGTAGCAGCCGGTCACGTATTTCACTACATCGGCCTGTTTCCACCCCTTGAGAACCTCCCGAGGTGTGAAACTACCGTTGACGACGTTCTTGGAGAGCATCTCATAAGCCTCCCCCTGGGAGGCGCCGTAGCCCTCCGCTCCGAGGGCCTCTACAATACTGGCACCAATACCGGTGGACCTTATTACCAGGCCCTTGAGGTCTTCCATGGTGCGTACGGCTTTCTCGGTGGTGAAGATGACTCCGGGACCATGCGCGTGGAAGTAGAGGGGGTGGGTATCATCGAGCTCGGCAGGCTTGAACTCCTGGTAGAAGTCGTTGGCGACCCTGGTAGCCACCCACCCATTAGGGTAGGCATGTGGCAGGTCAACCAATTCGCAGGCTGGGAAGCGCCCGGGCGTGTAGGCGAAGACGGACATGGCGATATCGGCAATGCCCTGGACCACGCCGTCATAGGTCTGCGGTGCAGATACCAGCGAACCGCCGGGGTAGTAGGTTATCTTGACCTTTCCGTCAGTCCTGCTCTCGACCTCTTTTATCCACTCCTCCGCCAGTATGGAGTGCAGGTGGGTGGGTGGGAAAAAGTTACTGTAGGTTAGCTCAATCGTCTCAAGTGGCTGTTCTTCGCTCTGGCAGCCCGGTAACACACATAGAGCCACTACCAGGGATACCAGAATTACCAGGGTATTTTTCTTCACCGGTTCAACCTCCGACAATAGAATCGCAGTTCTTAGACCTGACCGGACATCAGTCCCCATTCAAAGAGGCCTCCCGGATGGGAGGACTTCACGTGCGATGACGCTTCCAGCACGCTCGGTACACTGTATCACAACCCACTACGGCAGGTCAAAGCTGACCCGGAGCCTGCTGCAAGTTGTCAGCCATCCGTATCACCGAGCATAATCTGCCGATATAGGAGAAGGTATGGTGTGAAACAGATTACCAGGGTGTTTCACGTTCCTTAAGGGTCTCGATGAGATCAGCGATAGTTATCGCCGCCAGTGTCAGTGTCTGGTACATCCCGCGGGCACTGAGCCGTATTGCCAGCTTGGCGATCGCCTCATTGCTGGGGGCCTCCACGATATTGACGAAGTCGTACTGCCCCAGAAGGGCGTACTGGTCAATGATTTTTACCCCCATGAGCTCCATCTCTTTGTTGATTCCCTGGAGGGCTTCGGGGTCTTCCTGGATGGCCTTCCTGCCGGCGTCAGTTAGCGTGGTGAGCATAAGGTAGACGGACATTTCTTACCTCCCTGGATAGGGTCTCTGCGGGATTCCAGCAGGAATCCCGCCAGTATTATAGCAGGTCTGGCATACCGGTGTATCAATGCCGGGCTGCGAGTATGCGTACTAAAGTGAGTCCAGATTCAGAATGCCCACCTCAGGAGTGCTAGTGTAGTGCTTCCTATATATCGTTATTTTGTATGACGATGCTGATTCCAAACCCTTAATAAGGACGGCTCGACTGGGACCTACTTTCGAAGTCTCGGCAAACTAACGTACCGTTAGAAGCACTACACTAGCTCTATCGACGGATTTCCACGTCTTTGCGAGCGATCCTGCTGGTAAAGCCAGCAGGCCGAAGCGAGCGCCACTGAGTCCAGTGGCGCGCAATCTCACCTCCATTTCCATAGATTGCGGCAATCCCGTAGGGATTGCGTGTCCTTCCAGAGAAGGACCATGTCGCCTCCGGCTCCTCGCAATGACAGGTAAGGTCTCCCCCAAAGAATCGACGGGTCAGGGGAGTACGCGTACTAAAGTACGCATACTATTGCACATCATTCCGGTTGTGCTATAATATCAGACGAACGCTTACTGACGCTATAACAAAGGAGGTGTAGTTATGACAGAAGACTCGGTAATTACGGATGAGATGAAGGCCGCTATCGGCGTGGAATCGGAACCCTCCGTATACGAGATTGAGAAGGAACCGATAAGACGGTGGGCGGAATCAATCGGTGACCCCAATCCACTCTACCGTGATGAAGAATACGCCAGGAGCAAGGGGTACCGCAGTATCATTGCACCACCGGGCTTTATGGCCCAGTACGCCTTCCCCGTCAAGGCTGGCGGCGGACGGCGTAGTTTCCAGAGCCCGTTTACGCGTATGCTTAACGGCGGTAATGATTACGAGTTCTTCAAGACGATACAGGCAGGCGATACCATATCCGCTACTGGCAAGCTCGCCGAAATCCGCGAGAGAACAGGCGGCATGGGCAAGATGCTAATCATCATCAATGAGACCACCTTTAAGAACCAGGGCGGAGAGATAGTCGCCAAGGCACGCAGCACTGGCATCAGCTACTAACTGCCGGGAAGGAAAGGAGAAGGAAATGGCTGAACAGCTTTACTTTGAAGACGTACAGGAAGGAACAGAGGTAACCCCACTGGCGAAGAACGCCACCACCCAGCAGCTGGTACGCTGGGCCGGGGCCTCCGGAGACTTCTATCAGATACACTACGACAAGGACTTCGCCCTGGGCAATAACCTGCCCGGATTAATCATTCACGGAGCCTTGAAGAGCGCCTGGCTGGGCCAGCTCGTCGGAGATTGGGCCGGTAATGAGGGTATAATAAAGAGCTACGGCTGCAGCTACCGCGGCATGGACATCCCCAATGACGCTCTCACCTGCAAAGGTGTGGTGACCAAGAAGCATGTTGAGGGTAACGAGCATATCGTGGAGTGTGATATCTGGCTGGAGAACTCCAAGGGTGAAAAGACTACACCCGGCACCGCCGTGGTCGTTCTCCCCTCGAAGAGCTAGCTGCCGTCAGTACTTTTGGTCTGACTGACACTACGAATTCAATAATTACGGGTCAACAAGAAGGTTGTCGGACTGTCCCGACATCATCGTCAGGGCTGCCGGCAACCTTTGCATTCTTAGAACCTGTCCTCCAGGCTTTTACGGCGAAATACGTGACCCCAGTTTTCCGCCTTGCCCCGCATCTCCTTCAACCGTGGGATATACCTGATAAGCGGTATCAGCAACAGCACCACGGAGAAAACGATTAGCTCCCACCTGTCATATTTCAACCAGCCGACAAACGGGAAACAGAGCAGTGGCAGACTATAGCTAAAAGTGGGATAGCGTGTTAGCAGCAGAGTCAGCCCGAAGATACCAAGGTAAATTGGTATGCCCCACGGCATTACGAAGAACAGGATACCAATACAGGTTGCGCCTCCCTTACCACCACTAAAGCGCAGAAAGACCGGGAAACTGTGGCCTAGAACAGCGGCTCCACCGGCGAGGAACTGCACTATCTCCGGCACGCCAAAGGCGCCAGCCACCGCGACTGCGGCAGCCCCTTTCCCCATATCAATCGCCAGGACAAGGGCACCCCACCAGAAGCCAACGTTATAGAAGACATTCATCGCACCCATGTTCCGGGTACCTATCTCACGAATATCCGTTCCTTTCCTCAGCCGACCGATAAGGTATGCCGAGGGAATGGAGCCGAACAGATAGGCAATCACCAGCGCCAGAGCAATGAGGACACCTTCCACTCCACTACCCCCTATTCACCTTTTTTACCGGGAAATCTGGTACTACGACCTCTTTCTTTCCCAACCTTTGCGTGCATTGAGGATAGACTATACGGCATTTACCTGTCAATAAAGTTCCCGGCCGGAGATTGACAACAGCGTGCCATGAATATATTGTTATTGACAGGAGCGCTTCCCCAGAGCATTCGAAATTAATTTGAAGGCTCTTAACAGGGGCATAGAACTGGCAAAGAGTTAGGCCGGAAAATCACAACAAGTCTCATGTATTTCGACAAGGAGGGGACTCTATGACTGAGAAGGTCGAGTGTGCCAGGTGTGACAAAGTAGTGTGTGGCAGCGAGCATTCTCAAGAAGGACCATCAAACTGCCCGACCAGGACAAAGTCAGAGGTTATCAATCGAGCATTGCAGGAATACGACAAGCCGGAGATAAGGGAGTTTGCCCGGCAGGCGTCGATTCAAGAGTCTGAGTGCTACATGAACCTCCCCGAGGGCCTTACTACCCGTTACCCGAGGGTAGAGGAGACAGCGCAGTTCGCCAGGAAGATGGGCTACAAGAAGCTTGGTATTGCCTTCTGCGACGGCCTGAGGGGTGAGGCCGAAACACTAAACACAATCCTGGAGAGGAGAGGCTTCGATGTTGTGTCCGTTTGCTGCAAGGCAGGCGGCATACCCAAAGAGAGGATAGGCATCAAGGACGAGGAAAAGATAATAAGCAAGTTTAGAGGCCCAGGTAATTGGGAATCGATGTGTAGCCCCATATCCCAGGCTGAAATATTAAACGACGAGGGCACGGAGTTCAACGTGCTGGTGGGACTTTGTGTAGGGCATGATTCGCTGTTCTTCAAGTACTCCCAGGCCCCGGTGACCGTGCTGGTGGCCAAGGACAGGGTCTTCGGTCATAACCCGGTGGCAGGTCTGTATCTCTCCCCTTCGGTCTACTATCGCAAGCTACGGCGCAAGGAGACCGTTTAAGGCGGGGAAGAAGTGGGTACGAGCTGTCGGAGTAGTCCGCTGGCACCCATCGGGTCATTGCCTGGAATGCTCCGAAGATTCACAGACCCGGTATCATTATTGAACCATCTGTCTTCTTGCAGACCAGGAGACTGCCGATATGTTGAACTCTATCTTTGCCACTTGCCAAGGGACATCCGATACAGCAGGTAGTCAAAGGAGTTCCCCGCTAGGTTGCCCAGCCGAACCATCCGGAGCACCAGGTCAACGGCTTCCGCCTTTTCAACACCATATGTCTCCTGCAGCTTCAGAACGGCCTCGGGGCCAGGATTAGCATTGGATTCAGCCCAGTGCTGTGCATAGATGACGGCCAAGCCCTCTTCCTTGGGACAGACGTCAGTATCTCCCGATAATAGCTGGCCGATTTCTTCCTGGGTAACCCCGCTTTTCAAAGCCTGCCTGGTATGAAAGTAGGAACAATAGCGACAGCCGTCTACTGCCGTTACAGCGAGCATGAGCCTTTCCTGGAAAGCTGGTGATATCAGTTCCTTACTCTTTAATTCCCTCAGTCGTTTCCTGTGCCTGATAAGAAAGCACAGATCAGCGAAGAATTCCCTGATGCTGCCATATGTTCTTTTCTTGAATCTCATGGCCGACACTGTTGACCTCAGCTAATGAGAACAGGATGAAGAATACAGAATATGTATAATGACAGTATAGTATCAACGATTACAGAAAGTCATCCCGGGGAGGGAGAGAAGCCATTTCTGCTCCTATCACACCCCGTCGCATTTTGCAGTTACTGCGTTCGCCCGGGCATCCTTTACTACACGGCACGACACGCTGAAAATGTCGTTTGCTCAACTCCCCCGGCCGGATTGACTCCGTGTAGTAGTGTCTGTATGATTCAAGATGCATTCCCCGTTTCATGTAGCAGGACTTACGAAGCGAGCGAGACTGAACGGCTACGGAAGGATTCTCTGGGCTTAAGCACGCTATGCTGATGTTTGCGGTAACGGAGAGCTAACGGCTGTGATTGCACGACGTCGCTTGACTTGCCAGGGCACGGTCCAACTGCTTGAGATGGTCAAGAAGTAACCTCGCCCATGGTTTCATTGGGATTGGGTTTGTATCAGACAGTATCAGGCAATACGCTCTCGATGAGAGCAGCAAGGGAGGTAAGTACCGGTGAATCTGAAGGACAGGTACGCCATTGTTGGCGTGGGCTATACCCCGCAGGGACGCGTGCCCAACAGGACAGCCTTGAGCTTTCATGTAGAAGCAGTCAGCAATGCCATCAAAGACGCCGGATTGGGTAAGGACGACATCGATGGTCTGATATGCTATCGTCACTTCCCTTCTCTTGGCGGCGAACCTGATGTAACACCCTACCTGGTGGCACAGCAACTCGGACTGGCCCCTAACGTAATGAGCCAGGAAGCCAATTGTGCCCGGAGCCAGCTTCTCAATGCCCTGGGCTGGCTTGAAGCAGGACTGTGCAACTATGCAGTCATCTCATATGCCCACAACCCACTCTCGGGAGGGCGTTTCTTCGGACAGCGGATAGAGGACCACAATAAGGCGGTCTTCGGACAGTTCGGGGCAACATCCGGCTATGCCATGGCTGCACGAAGAGCCATGCACACCTTCAAGACCGGTCCGGAAACATGGAAGCATATTGCCGCAGGTCAGAGGAAGTGGGCCAATCTCAACCCGATGGCCATGATGCATGACCGCACGATGACCTTTGAGGACTACTACAGCTCCAGGTGGGTGGTGGAGCCGCTGAGACTCTTCGATAACTGCCTGGTTACTGACGGCGGTCGTGCCTGTGTGATAACCTCTGTTGAGCGGGCTCGTGACTTGAGACATCCGGTGGTCGCCATTATGGGAATAGGGCAGCACAACCCGTCCTGTGAGATTGAGCAGGCAACCAATATGGCTGGCCCTACCGGTGCGAAGATATCGGGGATGACAGCACTGTCAATGGCCGGGATTACAGTGGATGATATCGATGCCTGCGAGATATACGACTGTTTCACCTACACGGTAGAGATTACACTACAGGACTACGGTTTCTTCGGACCCGGGGAGGGTGAGGATTGGTTCAAAAACGGCACTATCGAGCCGGGCGGCAGCATGCCGGTCAATACGTCCGGCGGTCAACTCTCGGAGGCTTACTTCATGGGCCTGACGCAGCTCACGGAAGCGACCATGCAGTTGATGGGCAGGTGTGGGGAGAGACAGTTGGGGCCCAGGACCGACACCAGGACGCCTGAAATTTTGCTATGCAGTGATAACGGTGGCATACTCCAGACCCACGCGACCGCCATCCTAAGGAGGTTGTAGTCTAAAAATGACCTATCAGAAACCGTTACCTCAGCCGAATGCCGATGACAGGTTCTTCTGGGATGGTTGCCGGGAGCACAGGCTGCTGTTTCAGAAGTGTCTCAATTGTGGTCTGGTTCGCTGGCCGCCTTCAATACTCTGCCCCAACTGCCACTCTCATGATACTGAGTTGGTACAAGCCACCGGGAAGGGCACGGTGTACACCTATGCTATCTACCACCAGGCGTATCATCCAGGATTTGAGGGCGAGGTGCCCTATGTAACCGCAGTGATTGGACTTGAGGAAGGGCCTCATTTCCTCAGCAACCTTGTTGGCTGCGAACCCCACGAGATTGAGTGCGATATGCCCGTGGAAGTAGTCTGGGAAGACATCACCGGGGAATTCAGTCTTCCCAGGTTCAGGCCGAGGTCATAGTTCCCACTGGTACTCAGTTGCAGAAATACCAGGTAGTATGTTCCGCAGGGTGAGACCCTTCGGCTTCGGCCTGCTGGCAAAGCCAGCAGGTAAACTCAGGGTGACACGTAATCATGAATGATTTCACCTGCAAACTGGTCACCAGTGACATGGAACTCCAGAGTGCCTTTGGTGTCAGGCGACTGGTCTTTGTCCAGGAGCAGGGTGTCGCTGAAGCCCTTGAGTATGACGGCCTTGACGGCGAAGCGTTGCACGTTATTGCTAGAAACAGGGATATAGTCGTTGGTACGGCCAGGGTCAGATTTCCGACCCACAACCAGGCGAAGATAGAAAGGATGGCCGTTCTGGAACCGTTCCGGCGCAAAGGTATCGGCAGCGCCATTCTCTCCTTCGTGAAGCATGAGCTAAGAAACAGAGGTATAGAGCAGGCGGTCCTGCATGCTCAGACAACCGTCACCGGGTTCTATAGCTTGCACGGCTTCCAGGAAACAGGCTCTCCCTTCTGGGAGGCTGGTATCGAACACATGGAGATGTGGATGAAGCTCTGAAACAGGCCAATGCGGATACACTAACCTTGTGACGACAGATAGGGCTGAGACTGACGACGTGGGAACCAGTATTGAGCCTGAGAAAACCCAGCCCCTCTCGTCTCTAAATGTACCCGTGCATGTCCAGTACAGTCACTGGCTGGAGGTAAGCGGCTTCACTGATGAATGCCTTCCAATAAGTACCGGGGCTAGAGGTCGATACCTTCAGTACTCTCATTCCTTGACGCCGGCTATTACGGTCGTATATTCTGGCAGCAGAACCCACCGGAAGCATTCTACAGGGTTCGGACCCGGTATCTCAGCGCCGTCTTTGAGGTGATGGAAAAATGAGGCTAAAGAATAAGGTTGCAGTAGTGTCAGGAGCCGGTTCGATAAGACCCGGTATGGGTAACGGCAAAGCCACGGCGATTCTCTTCGCCAGGGAAGGGGCCAGGGTCATTGCCGCTGACCTGAATCTGGAGGCCGCCGAGGAGACCGCAGGCATCATTCACAGCGAAGGTGGTGAAGCTGTCGCAGTCCAGGCCGACGTCACCAGTGAACAGGGTGCCAGGAAACTCGTAGAGACGGCAATCGCCACCTACGGAAAACTGGACATTCTCTTCAACAATGTCGGTGGTGCCTACGGAGGTACCGGCCTCAAGGTTACCGTCGAGGAGTGGGATGCGACGATGGACCTCAATCTGAAGAGCGTTCTCCTGATGTGCAAATACGCCGTCCCCGAGATGGTCAAGAATGGCGGCGGCACGATAGTCAACAACTCGTCTATGGCAGCCTACCACTCCCACGGTATCTACGCCTACTCGGCGTCCAAGGCCGGCGTCATTGCCCTGACCCGGTGTCTTGCCGTCGCCCTGGCGAAGGACAACATCAGGGTGAACTGCGTGGCCCCGGGCCTCATGGACACACCCCTGGTAGCGCCGATTATGACCGAGAAGCGTATTCGCCGTGTTGAGGAAAGGGTACCGCTGAAACGACACGGCAAAGCAGAGGAGACAGCAGCGACAGTGCTGTTCCTGGCATCGGAGGATTCTTCCTACATAACCGGGCAGACGATACCCATTGACGGCGGCCTCTCCGCCCAGTAGGCAGATAGCCTGCTCTTCGAACAGCTGTCCGAGACTGACCATAGGGTGCCAGAGCGACACCTGGCAGGCTGCCTCCGGTTTCCTGTCCCACAGGGGCCGCATACTTTCAGCGTATTACAGCCCTGACAACCGACATCTTTGAGTGTGCGCACAAGCGGCATAAAGCCGTCGTTGCTAACTACCTTCACCAGAAACGCCTGGATGTCACCCGTCTTCTCAGCCATAGTCAACGGAACCCGGAGACCGGAACCAGTCGTCGCCTCTACATGGATGGCAGCCAGAGCCATGAATTCACCGGTCACTCACATAACCGCCGGGTTACCACTGCCAACACACAATATGATAGTATTCGATGTACAGGGAGGGCAGTATGGCATACGATTACGAAATCAATGAAATGGCCAAGGAAGAGTCCTGGCGCATGTTCCGCATAATGGGAGAGCTGGTGGAGGGCTTCGATACACTCTCAGGAGTCGAACCAGCGGTGAGCATCTATGGCTCGGCCCGGGTGCAGCCGGGCGATGAGCTTTACGCGCGGACAGAAGAAGTCGCACGCCGTCTCGGTGAGAGCGGCTTCTCGATAATAACCGGCGGCGGTCCCGGTGTTATGGAGGCAGCCAACAAAGGAGCCCTGGCTGCCGGCGTAACTTCCGTAGGTCTGAATATAGAGTTACCGGAGGAACAGAACCCCAATCCCTATACCACGAAGTCGATAACCTTTCACCACTTCTTCGTGCGCAAGGTCATGCTGGTGAAATACGCCATAGCCTTCGTTATTATGCCCGGCGGTCTGGGGACACTAGATGAGGTAACCGAGGTGCTGACGTTGATACAGACATTCAAGATACGACCTTTTCCGGTGATACTCTTTGACAGCCAGTACTGGAGTGGTTTCCTCGAATGGCTGAGAAGCACTGTTCAGGCTCGGGGATATATCTCCGAAGACGACTTCGACCTGCTGCGGATATGTGACGAACCGGACACTGTCGTCGATGCAGTACAGCAGTGGTGCATCAAGCACGAAATCGGCGGTAGAAGGGCACTGGAAAAACACGCATAGAGTTTCAATCTAACCACCGACTGACGAAACGCGCGGCACCCGCGTCAAGATTTGCCGTTCGCGGCAAGATTTGCCGTCCCCGTCAGGATTTGCCGTTCCCGTCAGGATTTGCCGTTTGCTGTCCGGCCTGATATTATGACCACATGGAATTAAAACGACCCTCCCTGGATGATGTTTTTTCGCCCCGTGGTGTTGCCGTAGTAGGGGCCTCGCCCGCAGGCAGAGGCTTCGGAACCGGAGTCCTCATGTCACTGCAACAAGCTGGTTTCCCGGCTATCTATGCCGTCAACCCCAAATATACCGATGTATTCGGTATCCCCTGCTACCCCAACGTGCGTGATATCCCCGGCGTTGTCGACTACGTTGTCGTCAGCATACCCGCGGAGTCGGCGCTTACGCTCCTGGATGACTGCGCTGCCAAGGGAGTGAAGGCGGTCCAGTTTTTCACCGCCGGATTCGGCGAAAGCGGCATCGCCGAGCGTGCGGAGCTGGAACAGACTATGCTGGACAAAGCCAGGCAGGGTGGATTCCGCATTATCGGTCCGAACTGCATTGGGTTATTCGTCCCAAAGAGCCGACTGGTCCAGGCCGGGAGCGGGCCAATGGAACCCGGTCCGGTAGCCTTCATCTCACAGAGCGGCGGTCACGCCAGTTTCTTCCCGGCGGACGGCGGTCCCCGGGGCCTTCGCTTCAGCAAGGTGGTCAGCTACGGGAACGGCCTGGACATCGATGATAGTGAGCTCTTTCACTATTTCGCCAGTGACCCGGAAACTGAGATTATCGCTGCCTACATCGAAGGTGCCAAGGACGGAGAGCGCTTCAAGGCAGCGTTCAGGGAGGCCGCCTCACGCAAGCCGGTGGTTATCTATAAAGGAGGTACTACCGGGGCCGGCCTGCGGGCTGCTCACGGACACACTGCCAGCCTGACCAGTTCTGTGGACGTTTTCAAGGCCCTCTGCCGGCAAGTGGGGGCTATTCAAGTCGATGACTTCGATGAACTGATTGACGTGCTCGTGGCCTTGCGTTTTGCCAGTCCCCGGCCGCAGGGTACCGGCGTTGCCCTGGTTGGGGCCGGTGGTGGCCCCAGCGTCCTCGCCAGTGATGAAATAGAAAAGGCAGGGCTGTATATGCCGGCCATATCCCGTGAAACGAAGGAGGAGCTTCTCCAGTTCCTGCCCCTGGCAGGCAGTATCCTCACCAATCCTATCGATGCTCCGACCCTGGCCACTCCCCAGGCAATCGGACCGACGATGCGCGTCCTCAGCCGGCTCGCTGAAATAGACATTCTCATCTACCACCTGGGCTTCCACCCCATCGGCGGTCTGGGTGGAGGACGCTTCGCCTCACCGGACTTCCTCGAACCCACCATCGATGCCATGAAAAAGGTCTGGCAGGAATCAGGTAAGCCGATTGTGCTGGCAGTGCGCCCCGGCCTCAGCATGGAAGCGATGAAGGAGTTCCTTGCCATCCAGGAGGCGTTCGTCAACGCCGGATTCGCTGTCTTCCACTCCCTGCGACAGGCGGCCGTCGCCATGGCCCGGGTGGTCGCCTGGAATAGCCGCCTGCGGACCGCTCCGGGAGATGCTGAGCAACCGTCAGCTTGACTTGCCATGATTCCAATGATATCATCAACTGGACAGTAGACACCGGTCCATACATGCAAAGGGAAACCGGAAAGGAGGGGTGTGATGATTGCAGAAGTAAGACGATACATTAGCTTGTCGCGCTCCGGAGGGTTTCCGGCCGAGTAGTCTCTTGTGACTGTGAGTGTTTTAGGCCGTTCCCCCGGGAACGGTTTTTTCTTTGTCCTGCTCCTATGGGTGGACCAAGGATACCAAAGCAAGATAGACCGCGGGCGTGACACATCCGCGGTCTTTTCTTTTCCCGACCTGTAACGACAGCCGCGCAACGAGTACTCGCACAATCCGAATAAAGGGAGCAGCGCAAACGATATGTGTCAAGACAGACTGGCAGAACTGGGATGGGATTCATTTTTCATGGACCACTTCAAGTCTTCGATGGTGGATGGCTGTGTGCCAGCCAGGGTTATCGCTGCGGGAAAGCACTCCTATCAGGTGTATAGCCAATACGGAGAGTTTCCCGCACGAGTATCGGGCAGGATGCGATACGAGAGCCGGGCAGGTGACCGGTACCCTTCCGTTGGCGACTGGGTAATTATCATGCCAAACACTGATGAGCAAAAGGGTCTGATATACGCGGTCCTTCCCCGAAGAAGTTGCTTCTCCCGTAAGATGTCCGATGACCGGGCACGGATGTCCGGCAGCCTGAGTCGCGAGCAGGTACTTGCCGCTAACGTAGACACGGTATTCATCGTCAGCGGGCTGGACGGCAGCCGGAACCTTAACCTGAGAAGGCTCGAACGCTACCTGACCCTTGCCTGGGAAAGCGGTGCGGTTCCGGTAATCGTACTGAACAAAGCGGACCTCTGCCCGGATGTCGACGCGTGCATACGGGACGTTGAACCCGTCGCTCTCGGTGTACCCATTCATGCCGTCAGTGCTACCGAGCGATCGGGGCTGGACGCTCTGGAGACGTACCTGACCAGAGGAAAGACAACCGTCTTTCTCGGTCCTTCCGGAGTGGGTAAATCCGCTCTGCTGAACGCTCTACTCGGTATCGAAAGGCAGGAAGTTGGTGAAGTGCGGAGCACAGACAGAAAAGGAAGGCATACGACCACCCGGCGCGAGTTGGTCCTCCTTCCCGTCGGAGGGGCTGTCATTGACACCCCGGGCCTGCGGGAGGTCCAGATGTGGGCCGATGAAGACAGCCTCGGCAGCGCGTTTGAAGACATCGAATGGCTGTCACGTGAGTGCCGCTTCAGAGATTGCACACATCACTCCGAGCCGGGATGTGCCGTCAAGGCGGCAATCCAGCAGGGCAGTCTGGATACTGCCCGTCTTCAGAGCTACAGGAAGCTGGAGAAAGAGCTTCGACATCTGGCAGCGCGCGAGGATATTCGGACTCGTCTCGAAGATAAGGCAAAGTGGAAAAAGATATCCAAGTGGTCAAGATGGTACAGCGAGAACCTATAATGGGATTAACGTGAAGTAAAGGAGTAACCGAATGGTAATTATGCCTTTCAACGAGGAGCACCTGGAAGACGCCGGTGCTCTGGTAGCAGCAAGGTACCGGGCAGAGAGAAAGCTTGACCTCTCCCTCCCTCCTGCATTTGAAGACTCAGGCTCTATAGTGCCCAGGCTACGGGACTATGCGAACGGCCGACTCGCCGGCTTTCTTTTGGGTCTCCTCGTCCTTAACATAGACCGTCGCCTAGCCTGGAGTCCCGATTGGTGCCATGCCGCTGACTCTGATGATAATCGTGAAATCTATCGGGCTATGTACGCCGAATTGGCGCCCCGCTGGGTTACTGACGGATACTTTGCTCACGCCGTCACCGTCTTTGCCCACGAACATACTGTTTCCGATGCCTGGTACTCCCTCGGCTTTGGCGTGACGACTGTGGACGCCTTCCGCGATCTCGCTCCTGTTGAAGGACCGGTAACCGATGTCGAAATCCGTCGCGCCACACTCCAGGATATCGACCCGGTTATTACCTTGGTGATTGCCCTGCGGCGACATATGGCCAGCGCGCCCGCATTCATGCCCTTTATTACTCACCGCGAGAGACAGCGGACACAGCAGTGGCTCTCCGATTCTAACAACGCAATGTGGTTGGCATATCATGATGATGAACCGGTCGGATTCATGGGACTCCAGCCGTCAGACCCGCATGGTGCCGTGATGCCCGTCTCCGACAAAACCATCGTCGCCTTTAACCGCACCTTCACCAGGGAGGACCTTCGTCTTCGTGGCTTCGGCACCGCATTGCTGGACTATTCGCTGGACTGGGCTCGGTCGGCCGGTTATGAGCGCTGTTCAGTAGACTACGAATCCACCAATATAATCGGTTCCCGCTTCTGGGAATCGAAGGGCTTCAGACCGGTGTGCTACTCGCTGGTGCGCCACGTCGACGAGCGGATCGCCTGGGCACACAAGGACCGGGACGAGACCGACATTCTTCGCGAATTCCAAAGCTGATTGCCTGCTTGCTCAACGCGGCCAGTTCATCTCACGATATCTCTGGACCTTACCCCGCACCCGACTGCGTTACCGCCCCCGAGTCGAGCAGTGCCCCGACCTCCTCCTCACCATAGCCCAGTTCTCGCAATATCTCCCCGGTATCAGCGCCATTGGGAGTGCCCAGCCTTCTTATCTCCCCGGGGGTATCGGACAGCTTGACCGGCAGGCCAATCTGTCTCACCTTACCCACCGTGGGATGGTCAATCTCCACCACCATCTCGCGGTGCCGGACCTGCGGGTCCTGGAACGTCTCGTTCAGGTAGAGGACCGGACCAAAGCAGACCTCTTTTCCTTCGAAGAACGCGGCCCATTCATCGCGGGTCTTTGCCAGGAATACCTCCGCCAGTTGCCTGGTGACATCGTCCAGCTCTTCCTGCGGGTAAGGCTCTCTCTGGAACCGTATCAGGTCCTCCCTGCCGAACTCCTTGCACAGGGTGTCCCAGAACTGCGGCTCGATGCAGGCAATGGTGACATACTCCCCGTCCTTGCAGCGGTAGACGTTCGTCCAGGGATGTGCACCGGTGAGGCGCGTTTCGCCGCGGCGGGGCGCCTCGCCAGTGAGGAAGTAGTTGGGCGTTTCCTGTGACATGAGTGAGATGACGCTATCAAGATAGGCGATATCGACATGCTGACCCCGCCCGGTCCTCTCCCTGGCGAAGAGTGCGATCAGGATACCCGACAGGCCATGCATCGCCGCACCGCCGAAGTCGGCGACCAGGTTGCTCGGTAGGTATGGGGGGCCGTTCCGCTGTCCGATAAGGCTGAGGGCGCCGGCAAGTGAGATGTAGTTCATATCGTGGGCGGGCCTGGAAACATAGGGTCCGTCCTGCCCGAAACCGCTCAGCGAGCAATAGACCAGCCGGGGGTTTATCACTTTCAAGTCCTCGTAGCCGGCACCAAGGCGTGCCATCACCCCGGGACGGAAACCTTCCAGCAGCACGTCCGCCTTTTCTACCAGCTTCTTCAGCACCGCATGGCCATCCTCGCTCTTAAGGTTGATGATGATGCTCTTCTTGTTGCGGTGGACTGTCTGGAAAGCGGCTAGTCTCTCCTGGTCCATATCCCCACGCGGCGTGGCACCGGGTGGTGGGTCGACTCTGATAACGTCAGCCCCAAAATCACCAAGGAACATGGTAGTGTGCGACCCCGGGTACCCACGTGTGAAATCCAAGGCAACGAGTCCTTCAAACGGCAGCATGGTAGACCTCCTGGACAGATTCGATAGTGACATGATACATTCCCCCCTGTCCGGTGTGCAACTATCTGTACTCGTTCAATACATTATTGGCACTCCGGCACATCCAATGCCGGTTGCCACCGGAGAATACCTGTTCTGAATGAGAGACACACCGTCGACCGCAAGAGCAGCCGGGGCAGTTTGGATATTTACGAAGTGATGCTATAATGGTGGACATACCCTGAATATGTCGTAATAGCGAGGTCAAGATGAAACTAAAAGACAAGATTGCCGTCGTTACCGGTGGCGGTCAGGGAATCGGCCGGGGTATTGTGCTCTGTCTTGCTGAAGAAGGGGCTGATGTTGCCGTGATTGAAATCAACCCTGAGACCGCCAGAAAGGTCGCCACCGAAGTGGAGCAAATGGGACGACGCGCACTGGTCGTCGTTGCTGATGCCACCGATGATGACTCCGTGGTGAAGTCGGTCCGGGAGGTTATCGACCACTTCGGCAGGATCGACATCCTGGTCAATAATGTCGGTGGCTCCGACGAAGGAGGCTCCGATAGTATAGCCTTGGGCGGGACCGGCTGGGACGGATACTATCGCCTGACCCTGAAAGCGCACGTCCTCATGTCCCAGGCAGTAATACCCTACCTCAGAGAGCAGAAGAGCGGTAAGATAATCAACATATCCTCGGAGGCGGGTCGGGTTGGCTCCCCCCTGCTGATGGCCTATTCCGCATTCAAGAGCGGTGTGATTTCTCTCACAAAGTCACTCGCCCTGCAACTGGCTGGCGACAATATCAACGTCAACTGCGTCTGCCCCGGTGTCATCTGGACGCCACTGTGGGAGAGGCTGGCGCAGGGTTTGATTGACATGAACCCCGCTCTTAAAGACATGTCGCCGCGTGAGTTTTTCGAGAAACGGATAGTTTCCCAAAGACCGATGGGGAGAGAGGAGACAGCGGAAGACATTGGACGAACGGTAGTCTTCTTCGCTTCCGAGGACGCACGGGCCATCACCGGTCAGTCCCTGAACGTCAACGGCGGCAATGTTATGAACTAGTACCTAGTTGCACAAATCCGCGCAACATTCAGATTCTGTGTCTCCTCGCTCCGCTCGGAGTCCCGGCTAAGAATGACATGTCAATGGCATGTCACCCTGAGTGTAGCGAAGGGTCTCACCCTGCGGAACATACTACCTGGTATTTAGGCAACTGAGTACTAGAAACTCGGCATACACCAAACCGGGAACAGGTGAGATTCAGCAGTACTAAGGAGGTCTAACTAGTGGCCAGGATTAACGGAGGCAAGCTGGTTGCCAGAGTGCTCAAGCAGGAGGGAGTAGAGTATATATTCGCCCTGTCCGGCGGGGAAATCGACCCTATATTCCAGGGTTGTACCGACGAAGGTATTAAGGTCATAGACACCCGTCATGAACAGGCGGCGGTCTTCGCCGCCGAAGGCTGGGCTATGATGACGGGAAAACCGGGTATTGCCGCCGCCACCGCGGGGCCGGGATTCACCAACGCCGTCACCGGACTGTGGGACGCTTTCGGGAAGGCCTGCCCGATAATAGTCTTCGGGGGCAGGACAGGAATACAGAACTTCGAACTGGGTGCCCTCCAGGACATGAACTCCCTGGAACTGGCCAGCGCCATCACCAAGTGGGCACGGGCGGGCTACGAGACGAAACGAATCGCCGAGTATGTCAGCATGGCATTCCGGCAGGCCCTTGGCGGTCGACCGGGACCGGTCTACCTGGAGTTTCCCGTTGACGTGCTCAACGCTGAGATTGAAGAGGATGAGGTAGTGCTGCCGACCAACTACCGGACAGACGCCCGACCCCAGGGAGACCCGGAGATGGTCAGGCAGGCCGTGGACATCCTTCTGAAGGCCGAACGACCGCTGGTAATCGGCGGCATGGGCCTCTGGTGGTCGCAGGCCGCCGATGAGCTCCGCGAGTTCATTGAATTGACCGGTATACCTTTCAGCAGCAGTATCGGCAGCAGCTCGCTTCCCGCCGACCATCCGCTATGCCTCAATCCCCGCGTGGGAACCGACCAGGCAGACGCAATTCTGGTCATCGGCAAACGGATGGACTTCCTGATGGCTTACGGACGAGCCCCCCAGTTCAATAAGGACAGCAAGTGGATTCAGATAGACATCGAGCCCACCGAGATAGGGCGTAACCGGCCGATTGACATCGGCATTATCGGGGATGCGAAAGCGGTGCTGAGGCAGATGAGCGACGAAGCCCGCGACAGGTGCCAGGGCAGAAAGGAACTACCCTGGGTGGAGCAATGCCACAAGCTTGTTATGGTCCAGCAGGAGCAGATGGCCGGCCTTATGAACTCCGATAGTAGCCCGGTCCATCCCGCCCGTCTCTGCCGGGAGATTCGTGACTTCCTTGACCGGGACGCTACAATAGTTATGGATGGCGGTGAAATCTCCGGGTGGGGATTCAGGGTTTTGCGGAGCTATTACCCCGGGCACATGCTCAGCATTCTCCCTACCGGGACACTCGGTGTGGGTCCCAGCTACTCAATAGCAGCCAGGCTGGCGAGACCGGACAATCAGGTGCTCTACCTCAGTGGCGACGGCTCGTTCGGGCTGAACGCCATGGAGTTTAACACCATGGTCAGGCATAACCTTCCCATTGTCTCCATAATCAGCAACGACGGCAGCTGGGGAGTGATAAAGCGCCTCCAGCAGAACAGGGGGACTGGCCGCGTGGTGGGGTCCGACCTGGGCTATGTCCGCTACGATAAGGTAGTCGAGGCCCTTGGCGGCTACGGAGAAGCAGTAGACAAACCGGAAGACATACGTCCTGCGCTGGAAAGGGCCTTCGCTTCGGGTCTGCCCGCCTGTATCAATGTGCGGACCTCCTTCTAGGAGGGTAACGAAAAAACCTGAGGACACTCCTAACAGGTTGCTGAAAAACCCTTTCGACCAATCCCCGTGCGGCCCAGATGGAGCGCCTCTCAGAAGAGGCGGGGCCCCTCAGAAGGGGCGGTGCCTTCCCCTTCCTGTCCAGGAAAAGCCTTCCTACCGAGGAAGGGGGAAAAGATTATATCTGGGGGACACCGGCAGAATCTGGTTTCGGATTCTGCTAACGTCATTCTGTAAGAATGACGCCCAGACACCCCTGCCATAGGGGCGCTCCCTCTGGACTCCCCTTTTTCATCACCCTGCTAGACCTGTGCCAGCCACAGTGCCGGGCATCACCACAGTCCGGTTACAGTCTGAGCAGGCGCTTGAGGTTTGCCGTAGCGGTCCGGCCAATTTCTTCGGTTGTAACGCCGCGGAGTGCGGCCACTTTCTCGGCCACTGCAACCACCTCTGCGGGACCGGCTGACTGCCCCCTCGGTGTAGCATCCGTCTCGGTGAGCAGCCGGTCGGACGGAATCCGGGTAACTGCCTCTTCCAGTTCGGGCATATCTCCAAGTACCGCCCTGCCGATAGCAACGTAGAACCCGATTTCAAGCCAGTCCTTCAACATGTCGCTGTCACCGGAGAACCCGTGGATGTTCCCTGTCAACCCGGAGCCGACCTCCCTGCGAAGCAGTCCCATCATGTCGGCATGGGCTTCGCGACAGTGCAGGTTTACAGGCAGACCTTTCTCGTGGGCCAGTGACAGCTCATACTTCAGCAGTTCTCTCTGCTCGGTTGCCGTCTGTGGACTTCGGGCATAGTCCAGTCCTATTTCACCCATGGCAACAACGCTTTCCGTGATGGCAAGCTCTTCAAGACGACGGCACAGTTCGTCCGTGGGGGCAACGGCATTCCAGGGATGGATTCCTACCGCAGCCAGTACTACCCGGTGAGTCCTCGCCAGGCGGATGGCCTCTTCCGATGACTCCAGGCTCATCCCCGTTGTCAGTATTATGTCAAGATTGCTGGCCGCCGCCCTCTCAAGTACCTCCATAAGCTGTTGTTCCGACTCAAAACCGTCCATGTGGCAGTGGCTGTCTGAAAACACCGTCTACCTCCTGCAACCCGCATTCTGCCCTAACAGGTTGCTGAAAAACCCTTTCGACCAATCCCCGTGCGGCCCAGATGTGGCGCCCCTCAGAAGGGGCGGTGCCTTCCCCTTCCTGTCCAGGAAGAGCCTTCCTACCGAGGAAGGGGGGAAAGATTGTATCTGGGGGACACCGGCAGAATCTGGTTTCGGATTCTGCTAACGTCATTCTGTAAGAATGACGCCCAGACACCCCTGCCAAAGGAGGCTTCGGCCCCTCTCAGAAGAGGGGTTTCGCCCCTTCTGAGGGGCGCTCCCTCTGGACTCTCCTTTTTCATCACTCTGCTAAGATACAACCATGCAGTAATCCTGTCAATCACCGGCCAGAAGCAACAATGGCCGTTTACCACCGTATGATATACTGAAAGGCAAAGAGTTTCACTTCGGGTGTACGGAGCAAGTACAGACGCCGAATGCCGGACTGGTGAGGGCCCTCACCTCCACAGAAGGGGTCGACATCCATGCCGCTGATGGTTAATCCATATTCAAGGGCGACACAATACCTGCGTGGAAACGTGCTTAACCGCTTCCCACGCGGGATTTGGGCGCTCATGGTCATTCAGCTGGTTGCTTCGGCAGGTTTCTCCATTTGCCTGCCTTTTTTACCCCTGTACCTCCACCAGGAACGTGGCCTGGTGATGACACTGGTCGGTGTACTTTTTCTTATCGGGGGCATCTGCTCCTCTACCACTCAGATGGTGGGAGGCGTGCTGGCTGACCGACTCGGTCGGCGACGACTGCTTCTCGGTACCTCTATCATCAGGATGTTCCTCTACTCGGGGCTGGCTGTCCTGATAGCGACCTCGGCACCGGTATGGAGCATCATCACCATCTATATCGCCGGCCAGTCAGCAGGAATGATGATGCGTCCCGCCATGACAGCCATGGTGGCTGACCTCTCTCCCGAGAACCAGCTTACCGAGACCTATGGACTCCTGCGGGTAGGACAGAATATTGGCTGGGCAATGGGCCCGGCAGTGGGCGGATACCTGATAACCTTCCTGCCTTACGCCTGGCTCTTCGGAGTGACCGCCCTATCAAGCATCCTGACTTTCTCTCTGATATTCCTGCTCCTCAGGGAGTCCTACGTTGCCACCACGGACCGCGTAGACTTCCGCAGTATGTTCACCGCAGCCACCGACCGGACCTTCCTGGCTTTCAGTGGCCTTTGCCTGCTGGTGTTCATGACGATGGGACAGCTTGGCAGTACCCTGTCTATCTTCACGGTGGACCGGATGGGCCTGTCAACTGCCCAGTACGGGATGCTGCTCACCGCCAACGGTATTATCGTGGTATTGTTCCAGTACCCGGTGGCGCGCTGGGCAGGAAGACTGACCAGGGCCCGAGGTATGATACTGGGGAGTCTGTTCTTCGGCATCGGCTGGCTGTCTATGGGCTGGGTCCAGAACTTCGGCTGGGCGCTGGCATCGATAGCGATTGTCACCGCCGGAGAGATAACGTTCACTCCACTGTCACTATCAACAGTGGGACAGCTTGCACCATCAGACCGTCGAGGGCGGTACATGGGGTTCTTCGGACTGAGCCAGAGTCTGAGTATGTCCCTGGGACCGCTGTTCGGCGGGGTCCTGCTCGACACTTTTCCTCGTGAGCCATGGTTTATCTGGAGTACAATCAGCGCTGTGGCTTTTATTGCTGCAGTGGGCTTCTACCTGTGGGGCACGAGGGCCCGGATTGGTCCGTCTGTCGATTACCATCTGACCGATTCACAGGACAAACCGTAACTGGAAAGACCCCGCCCGGGGCAGGGTCCACAGATACAAACGTTTCCAGGTGATGCGGGGAAGTGAGACGGCAGGCGTTCAGAAGACTACTTGTCGGTCTTCTCCTTCTGCTTTCCAGTGGCAACCGGCATCGGCTATACCGGAGTGTCACTGATATACCGGACGAGTACAAAGCCTTGCGTTCCGGCGGCTCTTGATATAATCTTAGGTGTATCTGAAGCACAACCTCAGACACGTGGGAGAGCATGACCATTCAGCGGGAGTTCCTGGAATCAATCCCCTACTTCACCGGACTTGACGCAACTGAGCTGGACTCAGTGCGGCAGCTTATATTCGAGAGGACGGTCGACCGCAACGAAATAATCCAGTTCGAGGGCGAATCCGCCGAGGCGCTTTTCTTCATCGCCTCGGGTGCAGTCAAGGTATTCAAGACGTCCGCTGAAGGTAAGGAACAGATTCTGAGCATAGCACGACCCGGGGATTCCTTTAACGACATCGCCATTTTCGATGACGGTCCTGCACCAGCCAGTGCCCAGACAATGAGTCCCGTCGTACTCTATGGGATATCAAAGAACGAAATCCAGACCATCCTGAGGCAGCACCCGCAGGTGGCCCTGAATACCATCAGGGTACTCGTTGACCGGACACGACAGTTGGTGGAGCTTGTAGAGGACCTCTCCTTCCGGCACGTCATTGGCCGCGTAGCCAAGATACTCCTGGAACACGCCGGCGACGGCACCTCTCCCAGGCCGCGGCTGACCCAGCAGGATATGGCCGCCATGGCGGGTACCGTTCGGGAGGTCGTCGCCCGGTCGCTCAAGGCACTGGAAGAGGAAGGGGCTATCAGGCTGGAGCGGCACCAGATAAAGATAGCCGACAAAGAAGCACTCGAAGATATGGTAGCAGCATCGGTCTGAGATATATGTTACAGACTGAGACGCAGTACCAGGATATAGTATAAGAAAGACGGGGGTAGACTACATTGCCGTTCATGCCACAAATCGATAAGGATAAGTGCGACAACTGCGGACTTTGCGTCAGTGTGTGTACCTGTGGTGCGTTGGTCTATATCGAAGAGACTGTCACCGTTATTGAGACCCAGGCCTGTGGCTGGTGCATGATGTGCGAAGCTGTATGCCCCCTCGGAGCCATTACCTGTCCCTTTGAGATAGTACTCGACGAAGTGACCCGGCCTTAACCGGTAACCACAGCCTGTACGGCCAGTATATCCCACTTTTTAACCTGCTGGCATCCCTCCTCCTTCACCCAACCGCAGCTACCCCAAAGAGACAAATGTTACATACAATGTCTCTCCTTGCGCCTAGAATTGAGTAGAACATCAAGGGAGAGAACCCGGCGCGGATGAAGGAGGTGTGGCTGATGCTAAGGTGGAGATTTAAGGCCTGTCCCCGATGTGGTGGTGACAGTTATATAGACAATGACATAGATGGCTGGTACGAGCAATGCCTTTTGTGTGGCCACCGCCGGGAACTGAAGGACCTTGAACAGTTCATGAAGCGACCGGTACGAACCGCAGGTAAACATGATGACCTGAATGCAGCCTGACGCTGCCAGCAAGGTCACCGACACAAGAAATATGCTATATTGATAGTAGCAGGGATAAAAAAGGATACATCGGATTGCCTATCTACGAATACGAATGTGAAGAATGCTCGACCCGATTTGAAGTACGTCGCAGCTTTCACGATACATCTATGGAGTCCTGTCCCCAGTGCGAAGGAGATACCCACCGTGTTTTCCAACCCACCGCGGTTATCTTCAAAGGGTCAGGCTTTTACGTAACCGACAGCAGGAAACACTCCTCACCGCCCGGGGGTGATTCGTCCTCGGGGTAGCGCATCAGTCCGGTTTCACCACAGAATCCAACATGAAGGGCACCTTATGGGTGCCTTTTCTCATGTCCGCAGCAATTACCAACATGGCCAAACTCTCTTGACATGCACCAGCGCCTGTGCCAATATTCGTGCATTACCGATGTGTTAGTACCCGACCAGCCAGGTACTAACTAACTAAGGAAAGGAGACTATTGACTATGGAAGTACTGGCTTCAGGCAAGGGAGTGTACCGGACCCCGGACCCGGACGGTCACCGGGAATGGGTGCGGACGCACAAGTCCCGGGAGCTGAAGAGCAAGGTGATGACAGCCAAAGAGGCCGTCGAGAAGTTCGTCAGTGATGGTGACTATCTGGGTTACGACCTCAACATCCACAAGAGAGGGCCTGCTGCCCTCATGCACGAGATTATCCGCCAGAAGAAGAAGGACCTCTGGGTGGCTGTCAGGTTCAGCGGCATGGACCCGGCCATTCTCATCGCCGGTGGCTGTGTCAGCCGGATTGACATCGGCTGGTTCATCCAGAGCGGTACCTGCTCCCGGGCAATCCAGGAAGGCTTAATCAAGGTCACCGAGTGGACCAATGGCGCAGTGGTCTACCGCGAACTTGCCGGCGCCATGGGGCTGCCCTTCCTGCCTCTCCGCTACATTGGCGGTACCGACACCTTCGAGCAGTCCGGTGCCAAGCTTATCAAAGACCCCTTCACCGGACAGGAGATATGCCTCGTCCCGGCGCTCAACCTGGACGTTGCTGTCGTTCATGTCCACCAGTGCGACGAGTTTGGTAATGCCCGCATTTTCGGTTCCGGCCTTTCCCCGATGGAGACTTGTTCCTGTGCCAAGAAGCTTATCATCTCTACCGAGGAGGTTGTCAGTTCCGATGAGATACGGCGTCGCCCACAGCTCACCACTGTTCCTTACTACATGGTCGATGCTGTGGTAAATGTGCCGTTTGGCACGTATCCGGGTGCCATGCCGGGGCTCTATGGCAGCGACCCGGAGCACATGATAGAGATGATGATGGCTGACCGCATGGGTACCATGGACGCATATCTGGAGAAATGGGTCTACGCTTTTGAGTCCCACGCCGAGATGCTGGACAAGCTGGTGGGAGCCAGAAAGCTCATTCAGTTGATGCAGGCCGAGACTTTCAGGGAGGGTTACCGCGCATGAGTGAGACAATCAACTTCACCACAACCGAGTCACTCCTTATCAATGTCGCCAACCTGATTGAGAACAACAAGTACTACTGGGTGGCCATCGGCGGGTCACCGATGATGGCGATGATGCTGGCAAGGAAGACCCTTGCCCCCAGAGCTTATTACGTCGTTGAGGATGGCACCATATGTCCGGACCCGTTGGAGTATGTCCCGTTCCTTTCCGGGGCAAGCGGCGCTGCCGAGTACCGCGCTGTTGCCTGGAAGGATATGAATACCGTCGGTTTCCACTGCGCCATGGGCTACTACGACTACGGTATTCTGGACTGTCTCCAGGTAGACATGTACGGCAACATTAACTCTACATTCATCGGTGGGAGTTATGAGCACCCGGAAAGGCGGTTTGGTGGCCCGGGCGGCGCCAACGAGATAGCCTCAATGTGCTGGCAGACAATCTTCATGGCCGACCAGGAGAAGCGCAAGTACCCCAGGAGAGTCGATTTCATCTCGTCTCCGGGCTATCTGGATGGCTCTCCTCGCGCCCGCGAAAGGGCCGGTCTCCCGGCAAACACCGGACCATACCGGGTGGTCTCGGAGATAGCCATGTTCGGCTTCGATGAAGAGACCCACATGATGAAGCTCCTGGCGATTGCGCCCTGGGTTACCCTGGACGACCTGCTTGTCGAGATGGACTTCGAACCGCTCATCGCCGACCCACTGGAGAAACTGCCGCCACCGACCGAGCAGCAGCTTACGGTACTACGTGCCGAGATTGACCCCGGCGGCCGTGTCCTCGGTCAGGGTACATGGATTGAGTACAAACCGGAGGACTGAGTCTGCCGTATAAATCAAGGGCCGGCTCGAGAAGAGAAGTAAAAAGCAGAAGGAGTGACTAATGACAGAGCAGCCAAGATTCTTCCAGATTGAGAAGGACGGACCGGTCATTATTTGGAGATTCGACAACCCGCCCAAGAATCTCTGGACCACAGAGACCGGAATGGAGTTCGCCAATCTTGAAAGCGAGTTCTATGCTGACCCGGACCTCAGAGTGGGCATCTTCACAAGTGCCATGCCGGACGTCTTTATCCAGCACTTCGATGTATTGATACTGGTCAATATGGGAGAGAACCTTGCCAAGCAGGCAGCACAGGCACCGCCTCCACAGCGCCGCATCGGCTTCCGGCGCGACTCCAAGCCAATCATCGCGGCAATCAATGCCAATTTGGCCGGCGGCGGCCTGGAGCGGGTGATGAGCTTCGATTTCCGCTTCATGTCACGTACTGCCCGGGCGGCCCAGGGTGAGGTTAACGTCGGCATCCTGCCCGGTGGTGGCGGGACACAGCGTATGCCACGCCTTATCGGCATCGCCAAGTCGCTGGAGCTACAACTGCTGGGCAGAGCCGTCTTTGCTGACGAAGCGGAGCGTATCGGTCTTATCACCAGGGCCTGCGACCCGGAGAGGTTGATGCCGGAGGCGCTTGCTTTCGCCAGGGAGCTTGCAACGCGACCGCCACTGGCCGTTCACCATATCCGGCAGTGTATCTTCGAAGGTATAGATATGCCCCTGGAAGACGGTCTTGCTATGGAATCAGAGCTCTTCCGTGAACTACTCCAGAGTGGCGAGGCCATGGAGAGAATGCGTGCCTATGTGGCCACAGGACAGAATGCACGGCGTATTCTGGACGAAGAGGAAGACACCGACCAGGATAAGAACAGCCAGGCGCAGTCCTGACTGATAAAAAGGGGGAAATAGATACTGATGGATGAAGTCAAGAAGGTATGCGTTCTCGGAGCCGGTACCATGGGCGGGCGTATTTCCCTGATGTCTGCCGTACGCGGCGGCTATGAGGTGACCGTCTACGATATCTCCGAAGAAGCGTTGCAGAATTGTCCGGACCGGCAGAGACAGATGGGGGCAATGATGATTGCCGCCGGCGCGGTGAACCAGGAGGAGCTTGATGCCGGAATGGCCCGCATCAGCTACACCACCAACCCCGTCGAAGCAGCCGGGAATGCGGATATCCTCAGCGAGTCCGTTGCTGAATTGGTGGAGGTTAAACGCCAGACACACGCCCGGTTCGACAAGCTCTGTCCTTCCCGCACCATCATGACCACCAACACTTCCAGTCTACTGGTCTCGGACATCGAAGGTGCCGTCTCACGTGGTGATAGGTTTGCCGCAATGCACTTCCACGGCGGGCTGGGGTCACTGGTGGACATCATGCGGGGACCTCGGACCTCGGATGAGACCGTGGAGTTCCTGAAGCGGTTCGCGCGCAGCATCGGGGAAGTGCCCATGGTCATGAAGAAGGAAAAGGGCGGCTACCTGTTCAACACCATGCTCGGTGGTCTTCTGCGTACCGCGCTCATCCTGGCAGCCGGAGGTTACGGCGACCCACATGATATCGACCGGGCATATATGATGGTCACGGGACAACCCGCCGGACCCTTTGCCATGATGGACGGCGTCGGCCTGAACATCGTCCTCGAGGCCGGTCAGGGCCTGACAAGTAATGATACCGAAGTTACCCAGGAGCAGATGATGGCCTTCATCCTCCCCTATGTTGAGCGCGGTGAACTGGGCATGAAAACCGGGAAGGGGTTCTACACGTACCCCAATCCCGCCTTCCAGCAGCCGGATTTCCTCACCGGGGAGAACGACTAGGCGTTAGTACTGCCTGAAGGGCGAAAGGAGCAAGATATGCCAAGCAAAGTATCACCGTTGGTACACATCGAGATAGCTGTCCGTGACGCTGAAGAAGCCTACCAGTTCCTCAAGCGGGTCTTCGGCGCGGAAAAGACCCAGCTCAAGTTCGCCGGCATGTTGGACGGTCCCGGCGCACATGTTGTTCACGTAGAGCTGGGTGGGGTCGTGCTCCAGTTCATCGAACCCCGGATGGAGGGAACTCTCTGGTCGGACTTCCTCAAGGAGAAGGGCCCGGGTGTGCACAACCTTACTTTCACCGTGGAGAACATGGACGAGACGGTGAGCGCCCTGGAAAAGGAGGGTGCCCCTGTACTGCTCAAGTTCCCCCTGGACTGGTCCTATATGACAGAAATCATGCCTCCCGGTGTCAGTGTCAAGGAGAACCAGGCCCCGGTGCACATGATTGACACCATGGAGAAGGTCGGATTCAGGCTCGAACTAGGTGAAGCAACCGTTGGAGAAGATGGTTCTCTGCCGGACCTGAAAGACATCAAGTAGAGTCAGCTACCTATCGGTATTGGTTTGTAACAGGGTAATTCGGGCGCTATCCTGGCGCCTTTTGTTCTCGGCGCGAAGTAATCACATTCAGGGATATGGAGGTAAACAAATGGCAGACCGGTTTCCGCTTCTTTTCAGTCCTATCAAGGTAGGTCCCGTCACCATTCCGAACCGTATAGTAGTCCCGGGACACTACCCGGCAATGCGTGACCCGGACATGCTGCCCGGAGACCGCCTGATAGCCTACTGGGAATCGAAGGCTAAGGGTGGAGTGGGCCTTATCTGCACCGGGGTCTGGGGCGTCCACCGGTCAACCCTGATGGTGCCCAGCCTCATGCCCAACCACACCGAGAAACTGAAGAGAGCGGCCGACGCGATAAAACAGCACGGCACCCGGTTCTTTGTCCAGCTCTGGCACGGCGGGTCTTCGTCGGCGTCAGAGCTGGTGGGTAACCAGGCGTGGTCCGCTTCGGCGGTACCTCGTGCCGCCGGCGGTGGCATTCCCCATGAAATGACCAGGGAAGAGATAAAGGAAGTCGTCGAGGCCTTTGCCTGGAGTGCGGCCGAAGTGAAGAAAGCAGGGGTCGACGGCGTGGAACTGCATGGTGCCCATGGGTACCTGTTCAACCAGTTCATGTCACCGGTGACCAATCACCGCACCGACGAGTACGGTGGCAGCCTCGAGGGGCGGATGAGGTTTACCCTGGAGGTCATCGATGCCGTCCGTGCCGCTGTTGGCAGTGACTTCGTGGTGGGCATCAGGTTCAATGGAGACGAGTTCAGGCCGGGTGGATACACTATCGAGGACATGAAGGTAATGGCCCCGATGATGGCCAACACCGGAAAGTTGGACTACCTGAACGTCAGCACAGGCAGTTACCTGACCATTGCGCCCATGTACTACCCGCTGGGCCACTCCGTTTACCTGGCAGCGAACATCAAGGAAGTGGTAGACCTGCCCGTCTGCTGTATCGGCCGTATCAATGACCCAACCCAGGCGGAGAAGATACTTGAGGAGCGGCAGGCGGACCTTGTGGCAATGAACCGGGCTACGATATGCGACCCCGAGCTTCCGAACAAGGCCCGCGAAGGCAGGGTCGAAGAGATACGCAAGTGTATGTCCTGCTCCGAAGGCTGCTGGCAGAATGTCCAGCAGAACCGCCATCCACAGGGGATTACGTGCGCCTATAACCCCACTGTGGGCAAGGAGAGTATCCTCGGCTGGCTGGAGCTGGTACCGGTGACGGAAAAGAAGAAGGTGATGGTCATTGGCGGCGGCCCTGCCGGAATGGAAATGGCCCGCGTAGCCGCGGCGCGCGGCCACGACGTTTCCCTCTGGGACAAGAGCGATGACCTCGGCGGGCTGACCCTGACCGCTGCCAAAGCGCCCGGACGGGAAGACATCGGGGAACTGGCACGTTATTACCGGTACCAGATGAATCTGAACAACGTGAATGTACACCTCAACTCCGAGGTGACCGTGGATGCCGTACTCGAACAGGCACCGGATATTGTCGTTATTGCCACCGGCTCACTACCGTACGTCCCCGACGACATCCCCGGTGTCGACCAGGACAACGTCGTCGATGTCCGGGACGTCCTCAACGACACGGTTGAAGTCGGGCAGAACGTGGTTGTCATTGATAACCAGTCGCACATTCAGGGACTCAGTACCGCTGATTATCTGCTCCAACAGGGCAAGAAAGTGGAAGTCGTCTTCCCGGGACAGTATCCGGGGCCCTCAGTTGAGAATATCACCCGTGCTGTCCTGCTTCAGCGGCTGCTCATGAACGGGGTCACACTAACCCCTAATACCAGGGTCAGAGAGATATCTGGTAACAAGGTCACTGTGACCAACATCTACACCGAGGAAGATAGAATCATTGATGGTATTGATACCGTGGTCCTCGCCTTTGGCGGCGTCGAGAACAACGGACTGTACTATGCACTCAAGGACAAAGTGAAGAACATCCACGTCATCGGTGACTGCCGGGGCGTTAAAAAGATACTCTGGGCCGTTAATGACGGCGCTGTCCTGGCAAGGTCGATTTAAAAAACGCACCGGACTTCTGTGGTATGCCACAGAAGTCCGGCACCTTCTCAAGCTGTAATAATGACATTGTGCAGGTAGTGGACTCCGTACTGACGGATACGATAGTCTGCCATATTGGGTTACGACGTATTTGGCAGGCGGATGGCAGGTATGCTAGAATATTGGTATGAGTACCAACAAAGAGACCACCATAATACCATTCCTGGAGAAACTGATGGCCCGTCGGAGGCGACTGCCCAGTCAGCTAGCCTCCGATATCGGTGTCAGCCACCCAACCGTCGGACGCTGGATGTCAGGTGAAGATGTCCCCAGCACAGCTTCATGCCGCAAGCTGGCTGAGTACAGTGGCGTTTCCGTGGAGGAAGTCCTCTCCATGTCGGGACACCTGCCAACAATAACCCAGGCACCGACTGCTGAATGGCCGGAGTTCCGTGAGTACGCCAACCGCAAGTATCCCAACGAGCTTGATGAGGACATTATCATCATGATTGAGGACCTCATCGAGCGCCGACGGGATAAACAGCGCGCCCGGTAAACAACCTGAGTGGGAACCATAACCATGGTCCCATCTTTAGTAGCAACGCCGGGATAACGTACCCAATAATCAGCCGCTGCCGGAGCCGCAATAACGCCATAGCTGTATCCAGCAAGAGGGCGTTATTATGGGCTATTTCAACAAGCTCATGGCGGACTATTTCGCTATGTGTATTTTTGAGGCCTGCGCGACGGGTAAATGTGGCCCCACCTTAACGAGCAGGGTCTGTGAGACCAAGCCGGACTGCTCTCCTGACCACTGCGTACCTTCATCCGCTCATCCTATTTCTTCTTTGCAGGAACTGTCGGCACTTCCAGACTATGGCCCTCCACCGTATTACCATCTGTCAGTTCGGCCTATCACAAACGAACAACTGTTACACTTTGGTCCTACCACCACCCGGAGACAATATGCGCCTGTGACGTCTCATGAGAACTGA
>DATKWT010000059.1 GCA_035529395.1 Dehalococcoidales bacterium
CCGTACCTATGATGCCGCCGATTTACAGCGCTTACTCAATCGTACGGAAGCGGCAATCTCTGAACTGGAGGCACAAAATGAGGGAGGCGATGACTCTCCTCCGCGGCTACCGGAAGAATTGCAGACGGCAAAAAAGTTACAACAGCGAGTTAAAGATGCCATGAATCGCCTGGCTCAACAGGAAAGAATAAAACGGGTGAATCTAACCGATGAAGACGCCCAATGGCTTGCCCCCACAAAGGATACCACTTCTTAAGTTAGAGTTACCGGTATTCTAGCCTCAGGCGCAGGTGGCCGGTAGCCCAAAGAGCTGTGTGGTCGGATGTGATTATACTCCCATCTCCACTGCTCAATCAATACCTTCGCTTCTGCCAGCATCGTGAAGACCTCTCCATTAAGCAGTTCGTCCCTCAGTTTGCTGTTGAATGATTCGACGTAATCGTTCTCCCACGGGCTACCAGGTTCAATAAACAGAGTCTTCACTCCGACCCGATTCAACCACCTACGTACTGCCTTCGCGGTAAACTCGGGACCATTGTCTGACCTGATATGCTCAGGAACTCCCCTCAAGAGAAACAGCTCATACAGCGCTTCAATGACATCCCCAGATGTAATGTGCCGGGCCACCAGCATCGCCAGGCATTCCCGAGTGTATTCGTCAATGATCACGAGTATCCGAAAGGCTTTACCATTGGCAGTCCATGACATGACGAAATCATAGCTCCAGACGTGATCCTTGTGCTCTGGACGGAGTCTGATACAGGAACCGTCATTGAGCCACAGCCTTCTTCGTTTCGGTTGCTTCTTTGGTACCTTTAAGCCTTCCATCCTCCAGATCCTTTCCACTCTCTTGTGATTCACCGGATATTCCTTTGGGTTCTGATTGAGTAATGCCGTAATCCTTTTGATATCCGTACCTGCCATACTGCGTCGCCAGTTCAATGATTCGGGTCCTTAACCTTTCCTCCTCGTCCGTTATACGTAGGGTCCGACGCTGCGTCTTTCTGGCCTGTCCAAGCACTGTACACGCCCGCCTCTCGGAGACATCAAGCTTCCTCTGTACACACAGAATGGCCTGGCGTCTCTTTGACGGGCTTAGAAGTTTCCCTCCGCCACCTCTTTCAGAATGGCATTATCCAGGGAGATGTCGGCTACCAGCTTCTTCAGCCGGGCATTCTCTTTCTCCAGGGCCTTGAGCCGTTTTGCCTGCTCAATACGCATACCGCCGTATTCTTTACGCCACCTGTAGTAGGTCTGTTCGGTGACCCCGATCTTCCGGCTGGCTTCGCCAACGTTAGCTCCCTGATTCAGCAGGATTTCAGCTTCGCGTAACTTGTTGATTACCTGCTCCGGTGAATACGACTTCTTGACCATGACTTACCACCTTTATTTTCAGTTCCAGTCTAACATCAAAACTGGATTCCTTTATGGGGGGCAGACCATCCTTGGCCCACTTCGATAATGGCCTGTCCGACCATGTATAGTATCCGCTTGCCGATACGTTTAATACTCGCCTCAGTAGCAGTACCGGATAGTTGAGCCGCAGCTCTTTCATCGTCGCGTACCGGGCAGCGACTCCTTCGCAAAGTACGCGGCTGCTTTTTTTAATATATCCCGCTCCATCTTCACTTCTACCAGCTCTTTCTTCGTTCGGGCTAAATCCATCTCTATTTCCGTCAAAGGCCTGCAAGTCTTGCCTATCTCTCCAAGCCTGCCGGCCTTACAGGCTTTCACCCAGGTCGCCAACGTCGATGGCGGTAAGGAGAGCCGCCGGGCTGCCTCCGGTAACGACAGCTTCTCTTCTGTTACCAGTTTCACTGCTTCCTCTCGAAACTCTTTCGTGTACCTTCCCTGTGGAATCCCTTTCAATCTGACACCTCCGTCTTTCTATTCTACCTGACTTTGGTGTCCATTAAACCCATCCTACCTCAACTCCCTGCCGGGAAGGGAAGTTTTCTTCTTGTGTGGCAACCAGCATTGGCAGTACTGGAGTGCCAATAATGTACTGAACGAGTACAGTAGCTTGCCAACCGCCACTCTATGTAGGTAAGATGTCTTTGTCAACCTATCACTGTCGCACATTGATAACAACTGTACTATCATACACAGATTCAAATACTCGTGGGGTGAGCTGTCCCCAATGGCGGGAACTTTAATCCTCAAAGTGGTATTATCATATATTACTAAGGTAAGCAAGCTGTCCAACGTGGTGCTTGCGTGAGGAGTTGTGCAGAAGCAGAGATGAAAGGGCACCGGGTCTCTAACTCGACAAGTGGTACGGTATTATTCTGTGACAGGTCACAGCGGCTTGTCAGCAACTCTGTGAATGGAGGGAACAAGGACATATGACGGAGCAAAAGGAAAGAAAGGAAGAATTCAGGACTACCGTTGACGGCATTGTGGTCAACAGAGTATACACACCGGACGACGTATCGGAATCCAGCAAGGAATCCAGCCTGCCGGGAGAGTACCCGTTTGTCAGGCACATAATGCCCAGCGGCTACCGCGGCAGGTTGTGGACCATGCGCCAGTATTCGGGGTACGCGACGGTGGAAGAGACCAACGGGCGGTACAAGTACCTCTACAAGCAGGGACAGACCGGCTTCAGCGTCGCTTTCCATCTCCCGACCCAGATGGGGTATGACTCAGACCACCCTATGGCCCTCGCGGAGATTGGGAAGGTTGGTGTGGCCATAGACTCACTTCAGGATATGGAGGACCTCTGGGATGGCATTCCCCTGGGAGAAGTCAGTACGTCAATGACAATCAATGCCACGGCTCCCATCATGCTGGCGATGTACATCGTTGCCGCGGAGAAGCAGGGCGCGGACATAAGCAAGCTTGCCGGCACAGTCCAGAATGACCTCTTGAAGGAGTACGTATCCAGGAATACCTACATATACGGACCGGAAGCCTCCATGCGTTTGACAACGGACATCTGCTCCTACTGTGCGGAGCACCTGCCCAGGTGGAACACTATAAGCATCAGCGGCTATCACATGCGTGAGGCCGGCGCCACGGCGGTGCAGGAGGCTGCCTTCACGTTGGCCAACGGGATTGCCTACGTGCAGGCGATGATTGACAGGGGGATGGATGTCGACTCTTTTGCGCCAAGATTCTCTTTCTTCTTTGTCTCGTTTGGGAACCTGTTGGAAGAGGTTGCCAAGTTCCGTGCGGTGCGGCGTGCCTGGGCCGGGATAATGAAGGACAGATTCGGCGCCAAGAACCCCAGGTCACTGATGCTCAGATACCACGTTCAGACCGGTGGCAGTACCCTGACCAAGCAGCAGCCGATGAACAACATTGTCAGGGTGGCGATAGAGGCACTTGCTGCTGTCCTGGGCGGGTGCCAGTCATTGGCCACTTGTTCATATGACGAGGCAATGGCTCTACCAACCGAAGAGTCGGTGCAGGTGTCCCTGAGGACCCAGCAGATCATCGCCCATGAGAGCGGTGTGGCGGACACGGTTGACCCACTCGCGGGGTCGTACTACGTTGAATGGCTGACCGACAAGATAGAGGAAGGGATACACGAGTACATCGCCAGGATTGACGAAATGGGTGGTGCGCCCGCGGCAATCCAGCAGGGTTACATCCAGAGAGAGATCAGAAAGTCGGCCTACGACCACCAGAAGGCGGTGGATTCCGGAGAACAGGTTGTCGTCGGTGTCAACAGCTACGTTACCGAAGAAGATCCGGATGTGGAACTGCTGACGATTGACGAGAACGTGGCGGACAGGCAGATAGCCAGGCTCAGGAATCTCAGGGAGACCAGGGACAGTGAGAAGGTGAGGAGCACTCTGGAGAGGATAAGACAGGTGGCCAGAAGCGATGAGAACCTGATGCCGGCATTCATCGAGGCGGTGCGGGCGTATGCCACGGTTGGTGAGATAGCCGACGCACTGCGAGACGTGTTTGGCGAATATCAGGAGACGGGTATTGGTAGCACGCTGTAGGTAGTCTGCCGGTCAGTAGATAGAGAGGTTTGTTATGAAGGACAGCAAAATACGAGTCGTAATTGCCAAACTGGGTCTGGACGGCCACGATAGAGGGGTAAATGTCGTGGTGCAGGGACTTCGCGATGCAGGCATGGAAGTCATCTACCTGGGACTGCGGGTAATGCCGGAGCAGGTCTGCCAGGCAGCCATACAGGAGGATGCCGACGTCGTCGGCCTTAGCTGTCACACTGGAGCTCACATGGTGCTATTCTCCAGGACGGTGGAGCTTTTCAAACAGCAAAGCGACCAGGATGCCCTATTCATAGGTGGTGGAATCATTCCCAAGAAGGATATCCCGGTATTGCAGGAAGCCGGCATAGCCCAGGTATTCGGCCCGGGAACACCTATTCACGATATTGCGGGCTTCATCAAAGCAAACTTGAAGAGGGGGGACAATGATAGCCAAGATTAACCACATTGGGATTGCTGTGAGCAGTATTGAAGATGCACTGGCATTATACGCTGACGTACTGGGGCTGACGGTGGGCACAATTGAAGTTGTTGAAGACCAGAAGACCAGGACTGCCATCATTCCGGTTGGCGATAGTAAAATCGAGTTGCTTGAAGCTACCGATGCGGAAAGTCCGATTGCCAGACACATTGAACGCAGGGGAGAAGGGCTCCATCACATGGCTTTCGAGGTTGCTGATATCGATGATTCCTTAAAGCTGCTGCAAGAGAAAGGTATTCGCCTTATCGATGAGCAACCCAGAAAGGGCGTTGAGAATTCCACCATTGCTTTTCTGCATCCCAAAGCAACGAAGGGAGTCCTCCTGGAACTTGTTCAGGGCTAACGCGGCACTGCGATTAGCATGTCTTGACTTACACCTGTGCCTCAGAGATATTTGTCGCCACGGAGACGGGCTCCAAAGACGAATAGGCCGATATTTCCGTCAGTGACAACGTGAGGTTATCTGGGTATGTCTACTGAATTTAGCACCTGCCGAAAATATGTCTTCCCCAGGCCCTATACCGCTGGTTGCCGTGGCATATCTTCTCCTGGTGAGAGTATTGACGATGGGAGCAACCGGCTAATATCCGGTTATGCCGGACTGCCCAACTCCCTCATCACCGGCTTAGACTACGTCTGCGATACCGTGACAAAGACGGCTGGGCGCGTTTAACACCTCCTTATTCTGCCTATGTAACTGCTTCAGCAGCAACCCTCGCTTAAGATATGCAGGTATGACCGAAACAAGGAGGAATAGCAGAATGACAATATCCCACCATGGAATACAAACATTATCCCCACAGAAGATACCTCTGGCAAGACGAAAATTCCTGAAAGGTGTTACATCTCTGGGGGCACTGGCGCTGTTGTCCTACTTCATACCCTCCTGCTCGCCAGCAAATGGATCGGTGCCGGCAGGAGTATCAGGAGCATCGCTGGGAGAAGGTGGAGAGCTACCGGAGCCGCGGACAGATGGCGACGTTTCAATCGAGGAAACCCTCTCAAAGAGGAGGTCTATCAGGTCCTACAGTAGTAAAGCCTTAACACTAGAGGAAGTATCCCAGCTCCTCTGGGCAGCTCAGGGGATTACCAACTCCAAGGGATACCGGACGGCACCTTCAGCCATGGCTGCTTTTCCACTCGAGACGTACCTTGTAGTTGGCGATGTGGAGAATCTCGATGAAGGCGTTTACCACTACGAACCGGCGGGGCATAAGCTGACCAAGGTCCACGATGGAGACTACCGGCCAAAGCTAACTCCGGCCAGTATTGGACGGTACTTTGTCGAGGGGGGTGCAGTATACATATTAATAACAGCAATCTATAACCCCAGCAGCGAGGGGGCAAAATATGTGCACATGGAAGTGGGACATGCGGCACAGAACGTGTATTTGCAGGCGGTCTCACTGGGTCTGGGGACGGTGGTTAACGGAGGAATCAGCGCTGACAGCATTCGTAAAATCCTGAAACTCCCCAGTAACGTGGAGCCGCTGTACTTCATGCCGGTAGGGAATTTGTAGGGTAACAGTTTTCCCTGAAGTTATTTAGTACCTCTGAGTAAAGACATTTCTCTATCTCTTACAGGGTGTTCAGGCCCTGCCTGACTTTCCCGACCTGGTGTGTCTATTCTCATGGTCACCTCCCTGCGAAGGGGAAACTCTCTTCTTGTGAAGTATTGCCACATGAGGAGGCGGCCAGTACCACAGCTAACCGCACAGGCTCTCTCCGGTAGCTGCCGGCATTAGCCCGTACCGGAGTGTCACGATATACCGGACGAATACACTTGCCGTATCTCCTGACGACGACTATAATGAATAGTAGTATTGTCGGTAAGCCACTTCACCGGCAACCAGTATTAGTGACGACAACCATCCGGTTTGACTGGTAGCCAGTCGTACCGGCAACATCAGAGAGGAAGGTCAATTAGATGGCAAACTACGGACCTGATAACATCCGCAACCTGTCTCTGCTATCCCACAACGGTGCCGGCAAGACATCCCTGTCGGAAGCGATACTATTTACCGCCAAAGTAGTCAACCGGCTGGGCCGGGTAGATGACGGCAGTTCCACCTCGGACTACGACCCTGCCGAACAGAAGCGCAATATCAGCATCAGCCTGAGCGTGTTGCCCTACGAGTGGCTGGGTAAGAAGGTCAACCTGATTGATACCCCCGGCTATCCTGACTTCGTCGGTGAAGTAATGTCCGGCTTGCGTGTCAGTGAGGGTGCCGTAGTTGTTATCTGCGCTGCCTCCGGTGTTGAGGTCGGTACGGAGCAGGTATGGTCTTACCTTGAGGAAAACAACCTGCCCCGGCTTATCTTCATTAATAAAATGGACCGCGAAAACGCCGATTTTGCCCGGGTGGTAGAAGGCATTCAGTCCAGGTTCGGCCGCCGCTGCGTACCGTTGCAGGTGCCGATTGGTGCTCACAATGATTTCCAGGGAGTGGTTGACCTGATAGCCATGAAGGGATACACTGACACAGCCGGCACGGAGGGTGATATCCCGGATTCCGTGCAGGGCCTGGTGGAAACCTTCCGGGAGCAAATGATCGAAGCCGCTGCCGAGGTTGATGACAGCCTCATCGAGAAGTATCTGGGCGGCGAGGAACTCTCACGGGAGGAGCTTACCGACGGATTGCGGCAGGGCGTGATAGCCGGAAAGGTAGTCCCCATCCTGGTAGGCTCGGCGACAAAGAACATCGGCACCAGCTTCCTGATGGACGCTATCTGCAACTACATCCCCTCACCCGAAGAGAGAGACGTCCGCGTTATCGGGGCTGACGGCGGTGAAGAGACAGTGCCTCCCGGCCAGGATAGTCCCCTGGCTGCCCTGGTATTCAAGACCAGCGCCGACCCCTACGTCGGCAAGCTTACGTACTTTCGGGTCTATAATGGCTCTATCAGAAGCAACTCCCACGTATGGAATACAACAAAGGGTGAAGACGAGCGCATTGGTCAGCTGTTTGTCCTGCGTGGCAAGACTCAGGAACCGGTACCCGAGATTGCTACCGGCGACATCGGCGCCGTAGCCAAGCTGAACGCAACCGGCACCGGGGATACCCTCGGTAGCCAGGACAACCCTGTTAAGATAGTCCCCGTCTCGTTCCCGAGTCCCATCTTCAGTGAAGCGGTTTATCCCAAGACCAAGGTCGACCTTGACAAGCTGGGACCATCATTGACCAAGCTGGCTGAGGAAGACCCCACCCTTCAGGTCCGCCGCGACATCACGACAAACGAGACCATCATCTCCGGTCTGGGTGATACCCAGCTTGAGGTAGCAGCCGAGAAGATGGAGCGCAAGTTCGGAGTTAGCGTGGACCTGGAGACCCCGAAGGTCCCTTACAAGGAGACGATTGCCGCAACGACAAGCGCTGAGTACAAACACAAGAAACAGACCGGCGGGCATGGCCAGTATGGGCATGTGCTGCTTGAGCTGGAACCTCTACCGCGTGGTGGCGGACGTGAATTCGTGAGCAAGGTTGTCGGTGGTACCATACCCAGGAACTATATTCCCGCGGTGGAAAAAGGATTCAATGAGGGTGTGCAGGAAGGCGTCCTCGCCGGTTACCCGGTGGATGACATCAAGGTGACGGTCTACGACGGTAGCTTTCATCCGGTCGATTCATCCGAGATATGCTTCAAGATAGCCGGTGCCGGCGCGATGAGGAAGGGTCTGGCCGATGCTCAGCCTATCCTGCTCGAACCTATAATGGATATCAGTATCAGAGCGCCGGAGGAGTATACCGGCGACATCATAGGCGACCTCAATACCAAGCGGGCCCAGGTACAGGGCATGAACCCGGAGGACGGTATTAACGTTGTTGATGCGCAGGTACCGCAAGCCGAGGTGCTCCGCTACTCTATCGCGCTCAAATCGATAACCCAGGGCAAGGGGACCTTCACCATGGCGTTCAGCCACTACCAGGAGGTGCCTCCGGCTGTCACGCAGAAGGTAATCGCTGCCCGGCAGGCGGAGAAGGAGAAAGAACGGGTCTAAAACCTGTTCAGGCAGATAAATATTAAAGGGGGCTACCTTATGAGTAGCCCCCCTCTTTCTTTGTAACCTTAGTAACCTTACTATTCACCGGCGCAGGAGATTGCTTCGCCTGCGGCTCGCAATGACAGAGTACTCTACGCCTGCACCTCACGTCACTGCGAGCAAACCTGCTGGCTTTGCCAGCAGGCCGAAGCAATCTGTGTGGTAGGTGAGACTGCTTCGTCGGCACACTCCTCGCAGTGACATTCACCCTGGCCTGTCAGGCCAGCAGTTCTTTGGCCTTCTCTTTGAAGGCGGGAATAATCTTCTTCCAGTCGCCAACGACCCCGTAGGCGGCTTCCTTGAAGATGTTCGCCTCCGGGTCCCGGTTAATAGCGACAATGTTCTTCGAGCCGCTGCAACCGGCGAGATGCTGACTGGAGCCTGAAATTGCTACGGCGATATACAGGTCGGGGGAGACAATCTTACCGGTGAGCCCCACCTGTATCGTGTCCGGCACCCATCCGTTGTCGCACGGAGGCCGGCTGGCACCCATCGCCCCCTTGAGCATCCTGGCAAGCTCCTGCAGCTCCTGGAAACCTTCCGGCCCACCGATACCCCGGCCACCGGAGACAACTATGTTGGCGTCCTCCAGCTTAATGCCCGCGACCTCCTCAAGAACAGTATCCTTGAGAGTGGTCCTGATTGCTGATTCGTCCAGCCCGGCATCGATACTGACGACCTCCCCCTTGCGGGAATCATCCCGTGCCAGGGGTTCCCCCGCCTTGACCCGGAGGGTCGCCATCTGCGGCATGGACTCGGTGGTGAAGATTGCCCGGGCGTTCCCGCCATAGACCGGTTTTGTCATCAGTAGCTGTTTGGAGTCAGCATCTATTGCCAGCTCAACACAATCCGTGGAGACCGATGTCTCCAACCTGAAGGCCGCGCGCGGCGCCAGGTCTCGTCCCACTGAATTCTGCCCCATCAGAAGGACTTTGGGCATTACTTCTTTGGCTACCTTCTCCACAACCGGGACATAGGAATCCGTCCGGTAGTCCTTGAGCGCCGCGTCTTCGACCACGTAGACTTTGTCAGCGCCGAAGGCGATTGCCTCCTGGGCAATTCCACTCACTTCACTGCCGACCAGAAGGGCACCAAGCTCCTCACCCAGGTCATCAGCCAGCTTCCTGCCGGCACCCAGAAGCTCGGTGGCCATTGCTGCCAGCTTGCCGTCAGCAACCTCGGCCAGAATTAGAACACCTTTATTATCAGCCATCTGAATATCCTCCTTTGTACAGACCGTGATAGCAGACCTCAAGGGCCGCTACAGCAGCTTGACCTCCGAGAGTTTCGCTGCCAGATTGGCACCGGCATCCGCCTCGTCCTCTCCTTCGATAATCTCGCAGGCACCTTCACGGACCGGCTGGAATAGCCGGAGCATCTTGACCCGACGTCCCGCAGCACCAATCTGAGCAGTGTCAATCTCCAGGTCACCCGGGGCCCAGATAATCGGTTCCTTCCTCTTTGCCGACATGATGCCCTTGATAGTGGCATAGCGGGGTTCACCAAGCTCGTTACTGACGGTAATCAGAGCGGGCAGCCCGATTTCAATGACCTCGTAGCCGTCCGGGATTACACGCTCTACGGTTGCCTTACTGTCGCTGACCTCGACCTTCTTCGCCAGGGTAACGCTGGGCAGGCCGAGAATCTCAGCGATACCGGAGCCCACCTGTCCGCTGTCCCAGTCGGCCGCCTGCCGACCGCAGAAGATAACGTCAAACTCGCCTACCTTCTTGATGGCCGCGGCAAGGGCGGCAGCGGTCGACCAGCTATCACCGCCGTCGAACGCAGGGTCCTCCAGCAGGATAAGCTCATCAGCCCCCATGGAGAGTGGTTTCTTGACCACATCTCGCAGTAGTCCGGTACCCAGGCTTATGACCGTAATCTTGCCACCCTGGGCATCCTTGATTCTTAGCGCCGCCTCAACCGCCTGCTCGTCAAAGGGACTGATTACCGGCGGTACACCGGCTGGCGGCACTACCGAATTGGTCGCCGCATCAATCTTAAAACTTGCCGGCGGCGCTTCCGGGTCGATTACCTGTTTAACACAGACAATCATATTCATCGTGCACGATTCCTCCTTCTGTGCAGCGTTGACTCACCTTTAATAAACCCTTACCCAACTGACAACTGTATCATCAAACGGAAACCAGCGTCAAGCACAGGCGAGACAGGCCAAGCCCGTTTCGCACCTCCTCGCCACAGTATGTCGTCAGGGCCCCTGCTGGCTCAACAGTGACACAAGCTGCCGCAGGTTGGTGACCTCCTGGTCAGGACAGGCGTCACCTTGCACACGGCGGGTATTGTTCCTGTTCACCCAGACGGTATACATTCCTGCGTCCCGAGCCCCGGCGATATCCGCTGCAAGTGAGTCCCCAACATGCACTGCCTCTGCCGGTACAACCCCCACCGATTCCAGTGTGGCAAGGAATATCCCTGCCTCCGGTTTCCCCACTCCCAATTCACCGGATATCGTAGTCACCTGAAGAAGAGGCTCTATACCAGTGAGACACAGCTTCTCACGCTGTACATCACCGGGCCCGTTGGTGATAACACCAAGGATGAACCTATCCCGGAGAACATCAAGCACTTCGAGAACTTCCGGAAACGGGCGGTAGCCGGCCCGCCGCTCTCGACTATACAGTTCAACTGCTTCACGCGCCAGGTGCCGAATCGGCAGGCCGTACTTGACGAGTGCCTTGCTCCAGACCTCCAATCGTATCTCACTCCCGACCGAGGCAGTGCTGCCGGACGCCCGCGGTACATTGCCGAATCCCGTCCACTTCTCCTTCGCCGTCTCGATATAGGTGTCACCCAGCAATCCGGGGTCGACCTGCGGATAGCGTGCGCAAATGGTCCTGCAAACACGGTCTACCGCCTCGCGCATGCAGCGGTCGTCATCTACGAGCGTCTCATCGAGGTCGAAAAACACGGCACGGATACGCCTGCTAATCTCGGCCATCATCTGCTACACTATGCCCTCTTCCTCAAGCTTTGTAAGGTCTTCCTTACTGTACCCGAGGAGATCACAGTATACTTCTTCGTTGTGCTCTCCCACGGCGGGGAAAGACCGGTCTATGCTGGTGGGCGTGCCGGACATCCGTATCGGAAGGCCCGTTACCGGCATCTCGCCGCCGCCATCGGGAAAGGGGACTTTTGCCAGCATCTCCCGCGCCTGGACCTGGGGGTCGCCGGCCACCTCGGTCTGCTCGTAGCAGATGCCGCAGGGGATGGGTATCTTCTCCGCAGCGGCAATCACCTCTAAGGCAGTCTGTGAGGCCACCCACTCCTTGACTACGGGGTCGATGATGTCGTGGTGCTCCCAGCGGGCCAGGTCGCTGTCAAAACGGTGGTCTTCCGCCAGGTCTTCCCGCCCGATGGAGCGGCAGAACCGCCGCCAGATAGAGTTCGTGATGATGGCCAGCATTACCCACCGGCCGTCCTTCGTACGGTAGAGGTCACTCGGCCCGACCCAGGGACTGCGGTTACCGGTCTGCTCACGATGTTTCCCACCGGTCTCCCACTCACCGAGTGTGGGGGCCATATAGGTAACAGCCGTCTGGAGCAGGGCGGTATCTATCATCTGTCCCTCGCCTGTCTTATCACGATGGTACAGCGCCGAGACCACGCCGACAGCGGTCAGGCAGGCGGTCAGGTAGTCCACGTGAGGCGTCTGTTCCTTGGTCGGCGGCCCGGGAAAGCCGCTTATCGCCATTGCTCCGGACATCGCCTTGGCAATCTGGTCAAAGCCGATACGGTGGCTGTAGGGACCATCGGGGCCGAAGGCAGATACATGAGCAAAGATTATGTCCGGCCTGGTCGCCTTCAGCTTTTCGTAGGTAATACCAATTGCCTTGGCCGCCTCCGGGCTGAAGTTTTCTATAACCACGTCGGAGCGCTTTATCAGTTCGCTGAGGATTTCCCGGGCGCGTTCGTTCCTTTCGAAGTTGAGGGAGATGCCTTTCTTGTTGCGGTTCTGGTTGGCAAACCCATAGCTACAGCCAGCAGGTGTAAGCAACCCGAGGTACCTGTCCTGCCCACCGCCGGGTCTTTCTATCCGAATGACCTCGGCACCGAGGTCGGCAAGAAGCATGCCGCAGAAAGGGCAGGCGATAAACCGCCCCAGGTCAAGCACTCTGACTCCATCCAGTGGTCCCGCCATCCCGAGAACCTCCTTCTCACCCCTGTCAGGGGAGCATCATACTTACAACACGGTCAATACCGCTCAAGTCGGGCGTCACTTCTACTAAGGCCGGTGGGAAAAGGCCATGTAAGAAGACACTCACCGCCCCGGCCTGACCTTCGCCTACCTCCAGCAGGAGGTGACCCCCGGAGCCGGGCACAGCCTTCGCCTGGCTACACAACCGCCGTATCTTGTCCAGACCATCGGTGCCCCCGTCCAGTGCCAGCCGGGGTTCCCGGCTCACCGGACCGCTGCGGGGCAGGTCCGTCTCCCGGACATAGGGCAGATTGGCCACTACCATCTCAACCGGTTCCGGTAATGCACCCAGCAGGTCACAGTTCAGGAGATGCACCCTGTCAGACACGCCATGTTTCCGGGAGTTGACCCGGGCAACCTCCAGGGCGGAAGCGGAAATATCGGTAGCATAGACCCTCACGTGCGGCAGCTCCAGCGCCAGGCTGATGGCAACTGCACCGCAGCCGGTGCCGACCTCGGCTATAACCGAAAGACGGCGCTTCCGTACAATTTCCAGGGCCTTCTCTACCAGCAACTCGGTCTCCGGTCTGGGGACAAGTACGGAAGCATCAACGAGAAAATCACGCCCGTAGAACTCCCGGTGTCCGATGATATAGGCGGTTGGTTCATCATCAAGACGACGGGCCAAGCGGTCTCTGAAGGCATTCTGCTGCTCGGTGCTCAACTCGTCGTCAAGTGCCAGGTACAGTCCCACCCGGTCCTTTTTCAGGGTATCGCGGAGCAGTACCTCCGCCTCCAGGGGAGCGTCCTCGATGTTACTATCGGTGAGCACCTTCCGGGCGTCATCCAGGACTTCTTTCACATTCACGCCAGTTGTTCCTGCATCTGTTTTGTCCGCTCACTGGTGGTCAGGGTATCAATAAGCTGGTCCAGGTCCCCCTCCATAATACGGGTAAGGTTGTGCAGGTTGAGGTTAATACGGTGGTCCGAAATCCGGTCCTGCGGAAAGTTGTAGGTCCGTATCTTCTCGGAGCGGTCACCGGTACCTACCTGGGAACGACGCTTCGAGGTTACCTCCGCCTCCTGTCGACTCCGCTCCATATCCAGCAGCCGGGCGCGGAGTACTGCCATGGCCTTGTTCTTGTTCCTGAGTTGCGAGCGTTCGTCCTGGCAGGTCACTACCATACCGGTCGGCAGGTGCGTAATCCGCACCGCGGTAGCAACCTTGTTGACATTCTGACCGCCGGCACCACCGCTGTGAAAGATGTCAATCCTCAGGTCGTCAGGGTTGACTTCAACATCCACTTCTTCGGCCTCGGGCAAGACAGCTACGGTGGCCGTGGATGTGTGAATCCTGCCTGAAGATTCTGTGACCGGCACCCGCTGCACCCGGTGGACGCCCCGTTCGTACTTTAGCCGGCTGAAAACGCCCTTACCCCTTACCTCCAGGATGACCTCCTTGAAGCCGCCGACGCCACTCTCATTGGCGTTGATGACGTCCACGTCCCATCTCCTGGACTGGGCATACCGGGTGTACATGCGGAACAGGTCAGCGGCAAAGAGCCCCGCTTCGTCGCCACCGGCCCCGGCCCGGATTTCCATGATGATATTCTTCTCATCGCTGGGGTCTCTGGGCACCAGGGCAACCTTAAGCTCCTCTTGCAGCTTCTCCAGCCGTGATTCCAGGCCCTCTATCTCCTGCCGGACCAGGGACGCCATCTCCTCGTCCTTCTCCTCGGACAGCATTCCCCTGGTCTCTTCCAGGGAGCGCGCTGCTGCCCTGCACTCACGATAGAGGGTCACCACTTCCTCAAGACCGGCCTTCTCCCGTGCCAGCCTCCGTAGCTCCTTGATGTTGGAGACGAGCTCCGGGTCGGCCATCTGCCGGTCAAGCTCTTCGTAACGGTTTTCTGTTTCTGCCAGTCTATCCCACATAAAAAACCACCCACCGAATTATACCACAGGCGTGGGGTTCTCATCTCCACCGTGGCGTAGCTTCTGTTGTTGAGGGAATCCTCTAAACCACCCCTCTTGTTCCCCCTCCCTTTGATAAGGGAGGGGGAAACAGTATACATAGGGACTGCATCACCCTATGACACCACGTAAGTTAAGTCTGCCCGATATTCCCTAAGGTGCAATGATGCCTGCCCAGAGAGTCGCCCCCTCACCGTTTTGGGGAATCCAAAGGGGTGGAACCCCTTTGGACGGGGGATTCCAAGGGGGAGTCCCCCTTGGAAACGGATTTCTGTGTTGTCCTTCTTCGAAGGACTCCTCAAAATGATATGGGCGGGGAGCGCTCCATAGGGAACCGTACTTGCCTCAACTGCGGTACAGCTATTCCAGCAACGTCAGCACTTCCGCCAGTGACGACACCCTGGGGCCGTTCCACTCCTCCTCTTTGATCCGAAGCGTGTCCGGCGTGTCCTCGTAGGGCACACGGATGAGAACAGGATGCATGCCAACACCTGCCGCACCCGTCAGCTCGTGGCTGCTGCCATCACCGATATAGAGGCACTCCTCCGGCCTGACGGCAAGCTGCTCTGTTGCCATGAGATAGATACGGGGGTCGGGTTTCCTCACTCCTGCCAGACACGAGAACACGGTCACGTCAAACATCGGGGCAAAGGCCGTGTCTTTCCAGACGATGGGAGTCTCGCTGGAGCAGTCGCTGATAAGGCCCGTCATGTAGCCAGCCGATTTCAGGTGGGAAAGTACCTCTACCGCATCGGGGCGCGGCACGATGGAACGTCGCGTGTAGCCAGACCTGATAGCGGCCGCCTGCTTCCTCTGTGGCTCCTCCGGACTCAGCCGCAGTTCCCGGCAAACGTGTTCTATATTGCCGTCCGGGCCGCTCAGAATGCCCAGAGTACGCCGCTCGCCGGTGCCGAACCATAGCCGGATGAAATCACTGGGAAGCGCGCCCAGCATCGAAGCCATCTCTGCCAGCATGCTCTCGTATTCGCGGCGAGAGAAGTTGTCCACCAGTGTCCCGAAAAGGTCGAAGATAATGGCTGCGTATTTCATTCAGTCAACCCTCACTACGCTTGTGTCCTAAAGTCAACGTCATCC
>DATKWT010000060.1 GCA_035529395.1 Dehalococcoidales bacterium
GTGCATCCCGATAGGTGCTGCTTTGTGGTCCGAATCCTATGAACAATAGCGGGAGTCTGCGTAACGCCCTTGGAGAACGAAATAGCAACCCGATACCGGCAGCAGCATCCCACGAAGAATCGGATACCTGTGAAATATACATGGACAAGGACAAAGCGATTAGGAGTGTCCTGAGGCATGCCGATGAGCTTGCCCACCTGTTCCTGGTCACCGATAGTGAGCTCCTGAAGCTGTACGGAGAAGAATTAGCGGCGATAGCCGGGCTGGAAAGGTCCGGTCAGCAAGAGGACGTGTGTCTCCGCTGCGGCGGCCAGTGTTGCCGTGACATCGGTTGTGAGCTATACGCCCCTCAGTTTGACCAGTGCCCCATCTATGAGTTCCGCCCGATTGCGTGCCGACTCCACTTCTGCCACCGTTTTGACGCCGCGGGTAGGTCTCTGGTTCTGGCACTAACAGGGTGATGAAAAAGGGGAGTCCAGAGGGAGCCCCCTCAGAAGGGGGGTGCCCCCTTATGGCAGGGGTGTCTGGGCGTCATTCTTACAGAATGACGTTAGCAGAATCCGAAACCAGATTCTGCCGGTGTCCCCCAGATATAATTTTTACCCCTTCCTGGCCAGGAAGGGGAAGGCGATCCAGATGGGCCGCACGGGGGTTGGTCGAAAGGGTTTTTCAGCAGCCTGCTAAGGAACATCTTCCTTGACAGCCTCACAGCCGTAGAATCCCGTACCGGTGAGGTATTGACGGCGCTGGACAGTTCACCCCTGGCCGGGTGCCTGCCGGAGTTTGTTGCTGCTGCCATTCCCTCTGCTGGGGCTGGACTCTGATAATGGCAGCGAGTTCATTAACCACTACCTGTTCAACTACTGCCAGGAGGAAGGGATTACTTTCACACGCTCCCGCTCCTACAAGAAGAATGACAATTGCCATGTCGAACAGAAAGCTTGCCCTTGAGCGCAGCGAAGGGACTTGGTCCGTGGTGAGACGGCTGGTGGGCTATGACCGTTATGACTCCAGAACTGCCCTTGAGGCGCTCAATCGTGTCTATGACCTTACCCGTCTCTACGTCAACTTCTTTCAGCCGGATATGAAGCTGGTCCATAAGAGCAGGCACGGAGCCAGGGTGCACAAATTCTATGATACTGCCCAGACGCCCTACCGGCGGTTGTTATCGGCAGGTATCCTCACTGAGGTCAAGCAACAGGAGCTGGCGGCAATGTACCATCGCCTCAACCCAGCCCTGCTATTGAGGCAAATCAACGAGAACCTGGAACGATTGTGGGGCATGGCAAGATACCCGGCCACTCAGCCAGGGAAAGGCAAAACCAAGGAGGCGTCGGTAACCGGAATTATGAGGCAACCACTAACCGTTCGGTAACAGTTTCTTTTGACGCAACACGTAGTGGAGGCCAAACCCTACTACAGGATTCTCAACAGGCTAATATCCTGCCAGTATACCGGTACAGATAATGCCATCTAAATCTGTTATACTGTCTTCAATCCAAGACCGCGCTGGATGCAGCCAGGGGCAATAAAGGGAGTATCTTGAGCATATTGTCGGGAGTAAGAAGCAGGCTATTCATCGATATTGCATAAAAGGATGGGAGATGGTAAATAGCACTATACGGACGGAGTTATGCGACATGCTGGGTATAAAATACCCGATTATTCAGGCTGGTATGGGACCTTTCAGCACCAATCGGCTTGCCGGCGTGTCAGCAAATGCCGGGGCACTGGGGATTGTCAGTACCAGTGGTTTCGGCTATCTGAGGGGCAGCGCTGCTCAAATGGAAACAGGAGCAGCGCAAGTAGTCAAGTCACTCACCGATGACCGGGGTGGTACCTGGCAGGAGCAATTAAAGCGAGCTTTACGTCGGGTAGAGGAATCATGCCGGGAAGCAAAGGGAATCTTTGGCATCAATGTTATGGTATCTTCTGAAGTAGCAGAGTTCGCCCGCGAGGTAATCAGAACAACAATCGAACTAAGAGAAGAAGACCCGGAGATGAAAGGCAGATTGCGGGTGATAATCACCTCGGCGGGCGACCCTCTTCCTATGACAGACGTAATCAAACCCTCAGGGGTCAAGTGGTTTCACGTGGTACCCTCGGTCCGCCATGCTCTCAGGGCTGAGCGGGCTGGAGTTGATGCCGTAATTTCGTCCGGCCAGGAGGGTGGAGGTCATGTTGCCTGGGAACCGGTGCATACTATAGTCTTACTGCCGGCAATAGTAAGGGCCGTAAACATTCCTGTCATTGGTGCCGGTGGGTTTGGTACCGGCGCTTCACTGATAGCTGCCCTTGCCCTGGGCGCAGTAGGGGTTCAGATGGGCACAAGATTCCTGGCCACGAAAGAGAGCGAGTTTCACCCGGTGCACAAGGACTACATCTTGAAAGGTAACGAACGGGATACAATAGTAGCCAGGGGTGTTGTGGGTCCGTTGAGATGGATAAAAAATGAGGCGGCTGTGGATTTTACGCGGCTTACTGTGGAAAAAGCCCCCGGAGTATTCCTCGGTGAGCCGGAAGACCTTGCTGATGTTGCCCGTGAAGTTCGCGCCAAAGAGGACGAGGGCTGGGATGCGCAGTTCCTCGGTGATGGACCTAAAGCCCTGATGCCCGGGGGAGAAGTGGCGGGGCTTGTAGACGACATTCCTTCGGTGAAGGAGCTTGTCGAACGAATTATGAAGGAGGCAGAAGACGTCCTCGTGAATCTGCCTCAGAAATATCTCAAGGACTAGGAGTGTGGTTGCGTTGTACTTCTGCAAAGGGAGCAGGCAACAATAGAAACCTGGTTTGCTCACGACACAATAGAGCAAACAAGAAGTAGAGGCGATAACATTGGACTTCAAAGTAGAGACACCGGAACCGGTTGATACAGATACGGAGAATGGCAGGAAGTTCAGACAGGAGGTCCGGGATTTCCTGGACAAGGAGTTGACCGACGATGTTATCCGGGAGCGTGCGCTAAATCGTGACCTCCCTTATGATACGCCTCCTCTCGTCCGGGAGTTTAACCGTAAGCTTGGTGCCAGGGGGTGGCTATCTCCACAAGCTCCCGACTGGCCTGAAGAGTACGGAGGGGTAGAACGCTCCGAGGTAGAGAGACGTGTCCTTGCTGAAGAGATGACAGCTCGGGGGATTGGTTGGGGAAGTGGATACGGCGGAATACAGGGCGCCGTCATCATACGACGTGGCAGCGAAGAGATGAAGAGGGAATTTCTGCCCAGGATTGCCCGGGGGGAGATTAGCTTTGCCCTGGGTTATACCGAGCCCAATGCCGGGACCGACCTGGCATCACTGGAAATGCGCGCCGTACGGGATGGTGATGATTACATTATCAACGGGCAGAAGGTATACAGTAGCTTTGCACATATAACAACACACCACTGGCTTGCAGCCAGGACCGACCCCGATGTCCCGAAACATAGGGGGATATCCCTTTTCGTAGTGGACTTTGCTACCCCGGGTATTACCATACGGCCTTTGTGGACGATGAGCGGGGACAGAACAAACGAGGTCTTCTATGATGATGTGCGGGTTCCTGCCAGAAACCTGGTAGGAGAGGAAAACAATGGTTGGAGCTACATCAGAGAGGCTCTGGGTGTTGAGAGAATAGGAATGGGGGGCGGTGTAGTAGGCGAAGGTCGCAGGACTATTCTGACAGACCTGATTGAATACGCTAATGAGACAGAGCGTGGCGGAAAGCCTCTGTCTGAAGACCCTAATGTGCGTCAGAGCCTGGCACAGCTTGCTATTGAGACCAGCATAAGACGCCTGTTTAGTTATCGTACATCATGGTTGATGAGGAAAGGAGACATTCCCGAGGTAGAAGCGGCAATGTCCAAGGTCTGGGGAAATGAATTTGACCAGAGAATCGGGCAAATTGGCACGCAGATAATGGGTCTCTATGGACAACTCGAAGCTGGCTCCAGGTGGGTACCGATAAATGGAAGTGTAGAGCATCGCCATCTGTTTGCAGTCCACCTCAGTTACGGTGGCGGTTCTCACGAACTCATGAGGAGCCTCATGGCAACCAGGGGTATGGGACTGCCCCGGGAACCCCGTTAAGTCACGATAACCAGCCATTGATAAGATTGGCCAGGTAGAGAACCGGGATTTGTTATTAGAGGACGGTAACCATGGATTTTGATCTGAATGAAGAACAGGAAATGCTCAAGACCGCGGCACGTGATTTCCTGAGTAAGGAATGCCCGAAGGCGATGGTAAAGGAAATGGCGCAGGATGAAAGGGGCTATCCCCCCGAGCTATGGCACAAGATAACGGAGCTGGGATGGCCGGGCCTGGTATTTCCGGAGCAGTATGGAGGTTCCGGAGGGGGATTCCTGGACCTGACCGTGCTTGTCGAAGAAATGGGCCGCGCCTGTTTGCCCGTACCATTCTTTTCTACAGTTGTTCTGGCTGGTCTATTTATCCTGAACGCAGGGTCCGAGGAGCAAAAACAGGGCCTGCTGACCAGGGTGACCCAGGGAGAGGTTATTCTTACCCTGGCACTAACCGAACCGACTGCCGGTTATGATGCCGCTTCAGTGGAGGTTGAAGCCGCAGATGATAACGGTGACTATATTATTAACGGCACCAAGCTCTTCATCCCTGATGCCCATATAGCTGACTATCTGATATGCATTGCCAGGACCGAAAAGGGCGCAGTGCCGGAGGAGGGAATCACCGCCTTTCTGGTGGATGCGAAGAGCCCGGGCATCAGTTGCACCGTGCTGAAGACTATTGCCGGCGACAAGCTCTGTGAGGTCGTCTTTGATAATGTAAGAGTGCCCCATAAGAACATCGTGGGGGAGTTGAATCAGGGTTGGGCTCCGGTGGCAAAGACCATGCAGCAGGCAACAGTGGCCAAGTGTGCCGAGATGGTCGGGGGGGCTCAACAGGTCCTGGAGATGTCTGCCGAGTACACGAAGGAGAGAATTGTATTCGGACGTCAACTGGGCAGCTTTCCGGTCATTCAGCACCACATTGCCAATATGATGATAGACGTTGACAGTTGTCGATTCTTAACCTATGAAGCAGCCTGGAAGCTGAGTGAGGGCCTCTCCTGTGAGGTGGAAACACACATGGCGAAGGCCTGGGCAAGTGAGGCTTATCAACGGGTTGCCGCCCTGGGTCAGCAGATTTTCGGAGGTGTCGGTTTTATACAGGACCATGACATGCCTTTGTATTTCAGGCGGGCTAAAGCGGCAGAGTCTACCCTGGGCGATAGCTATTACCACCGTGAGCAGTTGGCCCAATTACTGACTCGCGCAGAATCTTCGGCAAGTTGATATACTGAATCCTGGACCGGAGGACGTGCTACCGGACTGTCCGTATTCAGACACTCGCTAGTACTCAGTTGCAGACATACAGCTGGTATGTTCCGATGGACGAGACCCTTCGGCTTCGGCCTGCTGGCAAAGCCAGCAGGTAATCTCAGGGTGACACGCCGTTGACATGTCATTCTTAGCCGGGACTCCGAGCGGAGCGAGGAGGCACAGAATCTGAATGTTGCGCGGATTTGTGCAACTAGATACTAGTCTTCCTCGAGCAGATGGGCTCTCATCTCGGCGTATCCCGGCGGGTGCTGTGAATTGTACCGCATAGAAGTGGGTACCGGATAACGGAAGACCCCGGTCCTGTATCCACTCTCCAGACCCTTAACAGTCTGCTCTATCCTGGTGGCCGGTATCGAGAAGGCACACTCGTAGTCCTGGGTATGCGGTACCAACCTTTCCCCGGTGCCAACCAGGACGAACTTGGCATCGCCCGACTGTATTGTCCGCGTAATATGGCTGGTGCATCCCGACCCTGTGGTCAGAGTAACATCAAGGCCTCCCCGCGTGCCGGTCCCGGTGAGATAGCCATTGAGCAAGACCCATATCTGGGCCGGATTTCCGTAGACCATGATAACGTGCGGCTCAAAAGTAGCTTTTTCCACGGGAGCCATGAGCACGTGACTGTACTTGCCGTAATCGAACCTGGGCATATTGGCAATGGCCGCCGCTGCCGCATCCTGTGTCTGTCCCCACAGGCCGAGAGACGCCTGGAAGCTGCCGTCAACCACGTCCGGCTTGATGGGCAGGAATCCCATGCTTATCCCGGCCACGTAGCAGGTCTGGTATTTATCGACGGCCATTGTCCAGCCGTAACGCCGCGCCATGGCAATGGCATGACACAGGGATATGTCCAGGCCGAGGTCCCGCTGAGGTATCCGGACCTTCTCGGGAAGCTCCTCGGCGGACTCGCACATCCTGATTGCCACGGGAAAACTCAGTGGACGTATGTGGGAATTCAGTGCCTCACTTACCTGTTTCAGGTCTACCATATTCTGCCCTCCTTTCAGAACACCTGCATACAATATTGTACGATACCATCCCTGAGAGAGACAACGAATGTCACCTTCCGACCCTCCAGAAGGTGTTTCTCCGATTCCGCCCTTAGTCTCCTCAGGTCAGCCGTCTCCAGGAAGAGCCTCAGGGTCTCTGCCCTGTCCATCAACTCTTCACTCGGTGCCTCAGTCGACAGCAACTCCTGCGCTGCCCGTTCGTGTTCCCGTCTGGCTGCTGTCTCAATACAACTGGAAAGATCCGGGACAAGCTCAATCTGACGCATATTATGTCACTCCGTTTTACAGGCGCGGGACGACCAATCGGCCAGGATTGGTTGAACCTGTCAGGGCAGGCTGAACCTGGTGCCCGCGTTGTTAAGGAAGAAAATATCGCTGAATTCTTGTGCCAGCCGGGCCGCAGCAAAGAACCCGGTGCAGTGGGAGACGTCCAGTTTCTGTATCCCCATCTCCCTGAGGTCGGCCACGGTCCTGGCGAGCCGTTCTTCCGAAGCCGATACCAGGTGAGTACCACCGATAACGGCATAGACATTCTCTTTCCCGGTGATGTTCCGGGCATGGCGCAGGATATTGATAATGCCCCGGTGTGCGCAGCCCAGAATAACAACGAGTCCGAAGTCTGTATCAATCACCAGGGACAGGTCATCGGCCAGCGGGTCCGGTTTCAGTTTACCGCCCTCTCTGACCCACAGGTTACTATCGATTTCTTCGTAGTCGGTAACCATCGGGACCTCCCCGGTGGTCATGATACGGTCCGTGATGTGGACCGGCTCTCTTGACAGGTTAAACCGGGCACCCAGGTTCTCCAGTTCCTCACGGGAAAAGGGTATACCAATGTCCCGCAGTGTTTCCTGATTACGTCCGGCGCATTTCTCCGCGAAGATGTCAGGATGAGCAACTATCTCAACCTCTCCCGTCTCAGCCAGCACCTCGACCAGCCCCCCGGTGTGGTCGGCGTGACCATGACTGAGCACTATCCGGTCAACTCCGGACAGATCGACACCGAGCACCCGGGCATTGTGCGTCGCAGAGAAGCTCAGACCGGTGTCCATCAGGACTCTCGTCCCTTCGGTTTCAACCAGAATACTCAGTCCCCACTCGCCGATACACCCATAGTTGGCCGTGTTTTCACTCAGTGTAGTAATATCGATTTTCATCCTGTCACTCCTTTCCGCGGTTAGTTATCACGCGGTCTCTTATATATTAGTCCGCAGTTGGTCCTTGCGAATGTGATAGTTGATAAGCCGGCTCACTGCCCTGGCAGCGGCATCAATCGTGGGGAATACAGGTATCCCCGCTTCAAGAAGTTTCTGCCTGGCTTCGAGCACGGCAGCGACAGCCTCTACCTGTTCGCCGGGGTACAGGACAGCCACTAGCGGCTTTTTAAGTGTCCTGGCGGTATCGGCCAGGACCTCTACAGCCTTCACCAGGCCCTCTTTCATCTGGGACTGGCGCCTGCCGTAGATATCCACTGCTATGTGGGTCATGATGAAATCAATCTCCGGGTCGCCGTCCACAATACTCAGCCCCTTCGCGTAGAAATCGGCCACTCCGTCAAAACCCAGCGTGGTCTCCACCGGATTCCTGACACCGGCACCGGCTTCAGGGATAACCTTTACCAGTTCCTTCCTTGTACCTGAACGGAAAGGCGGTACCTTGAGACCGGCATTCTCACAGGTATCGGTAGCGATAACGCCAATGCCACCACCTCTCCCCACAATGCCGACCCGCCGACCATCGGGACACTGCATGTACCGCAGGGCCAGTATCACATCCGCAATCCCTTCCAGTGTATCTACCTGTATCGCCCCGGTCTGCCTGAAAAAGGCCTCCCAGGTTGACTTCGACCCCGCGAGAGCAGAGGTGTGCGAGGCGGCCGCTCCGGCTCCGCTCTCGGTCAATCCTGCCTTCAGGATGATGACCGGCTTTGTCGCCAGGCATTCTCTCACTGCTTCCATGAACCTGCGCCCGTCCCGGACACCTTCGATATAGCAGGTAACAATCGCCGTCTCTGCATCACCTGCCAGGTATTCCAGGAAATCCGGAGCATCCAGGTCTACGGCGTTACCATAGCTGACCACCTTACTGAAATGAATGCCCCTGTTGTTAGCCAGCTGGACAAAACGGGTACTCCCGGCGCCTGACTGGGAGACAAAAGCAACATCGCCCGGTTCCCTGGAGAAGAGTGGATTGAAGGTCAGACCTGCGGCGGGATTGTAGATACCCATGCAGTTCGGACCGATGATGCGCACGCCACCGGCCCTGGCAATGGCAATGACGTGCTCCTGCAAGGCCTTCGCCTCTTCCTTACCGGTCTCGCTGAAACCGGCCGTAAAGATATGGGCCACCTTGACATGCCTGGCCGCGCAGTCCTCCATTATCCGGGGGGCTAATCGTGCCGGAATGTTGAATATGGCATAGTCGACTTCACCGGGGATGTCCCTTACCGTGGGATAGGCTTTCAGTCCTGCTATTTCCGTCGCCCGGGGATTCACCGGATAAATACGACCGCCGTAGCCAAAGCTCAGCAGCCTTTCTACCCAGCCCATTGCCGATTGACTGGTTGAAGCACCAACAACGGCAATGGACCCGGGATGGAAGATATCATCCAGTGGGTGAGGCACCGCTGAAGACAACGGCCGTATCTCCTTTGTCGCAGTAACAGTCCTGCACAGGGTATCCACCACATCTGCCACCACGCAGCCAATGCTCACTCTAGTCTGTTGGCTTATCCTTGTCAAGGCTATGTTGTGCGGTGTCCGGTACATTAGGAGCGTGCTGAAAAACCTTTTCGACCCCCCTGACCCCCCTTCCTAGCCAGGAAGAGCCTTCCTACCGAGGAAGGGGGGAAATATTTTACCTGGGGGACACCGGCAGAATCTGGTTTCGGATTCTGCTAACGTCATTCTGTAAGAAAGACGCCCAGACACCCCTGCCATAAGGGGGCGCCCCTCAGAAGGGGCGGGCTCCCTCTGGACTCCCCTTTTTCAACACCCTGCCGGAGAAAGGAGTGATATCTATATGTGTAGGAAGCAGGCTTTGCCTGCTTCCTACACAAGGAGAATATTTCCCCTCCCTTCTCTGAACAAGAGCAGGCTGCCGGACTGGCCGGTGTGCTATGATAACCACGGGCAATACCTCATTACATTTTCATCTGTGAGGTGGCTGGTAGAGTTGTCGCGAATACTGGTGATATCCGATACCCACTTTCGCTCGACAGGGGCATTATCCCCGGGGCTCCTGCGAGCGATAGAAGAGGCAGAATACGTGGTCCACTGTGGCGACTTCGTTAGCAGGACAGTAATCAATGAGCTACGGCGACTGTCCCGCCATTTCATCGGTGTCTACGGGAACGCCGACCCCGATGACGTAAGGCGCATGCTGCCAGCAGAGACCACGTTCTCATTCGGGGGGAAGAAAATAGCTGTGATACATCCCTACTGGGGTGGTGACGGGTACCGTCTGGAGGAGGAGCTTACTACCCGCTATCCCCGGGCCGATGTTATCCTGTTCGGCCATACCCACGTGCCCTACAACCTGATGATGAATGGCACGCTGCTGCTCAACCCGGGCCAGGCGTATGCTTCCTTCATGGTATCGGCATCGGTCGGCATCCTGACCATCAATGAGGATGGGGTTAGCGCCGAGATTCTAAACGTGGACTGATATAGAACACGGCAAATGCTACGCAATCCGCTTCAGTGCCGCCAGTGTTGACTCTGCTAACTGACGCATATCCCCGGGTGCGGTTTCATCGTCTCTCAACCTGGCCAGAGTATCCCTGAGTCGTTTTCTTCTCTGTTTTCTGTCCTGTTCTACCAGCGGACCGCCGCCGCTCTGTTCTCTGTATATCCGGACCAGAAGTCCGGTTATCTCTTCCGGTGTGTACCCCAGGTCTCTCCACACCGACAGTTCACTGGTAAAATTGGTATACCCCTGCTCCCTGATAGCGGATACCTTCGGAGCCAGCTCGTCCGACTTCAGGATAGCTGTGCTCGCATTCATAGAGTAACCGAATCCTACGAGGAGGTCACGGTCAGCCAGCAGGCTACCGGGGATGAGCCTGCTACCCAGGAATTCCTCGCCGTGGCCGGGTTCTACCCGGACCAGGGAGAAACCTCGCTTGAGTGCTTCCTTTGCCTGTGAGTCCTGCACCCGAGGATCCCTGCGGAACATGCCTCCACCCGATAACATGCCCCTTATCTGGCGAAGGCCGTACCTCACCTGCCGGGAAATATCCTTCACTCCCCGGTAGAACATCGGTCCTTTCATCAACCAGAGGTCGCCGGAGAACACGATGTCATCCGTTGGCCGATAGCCGTCCTGCGTCTTCTCCTGTCTGTGCGGGTTACCCCGCGGTGAATACAGGACGACTACCTGGTCAGGACTGTGCATCTGCTCAGCATCGGGACAGGCCAGAATTTGCAGCCTGCCCACTTCTCCCAATGCTATCGGTTCAACCAGACCTGGAAAATCCACCCCACCGATATTCACCGGACCGGGGCCACTGGAAGGTTCAAGGTACTCGATGTTACATTCCCTGAGCCGGGACGGATTGAAACCACCCAGCCAGCGCCGCTCCTCGTGGCCGATAGTGCCTTCAACGAAATGCCTGAAGTTGGCGTGTACCATGATTTTGGCCCCGGAGGCCCCGGCCAGCAGGTAGGCCAGCCCGCAGTGGTCAGGATGACGGTGGGTGATGATTATCCTCTCGATACCGGCGGGCTCGATACCGTTCTCGACAAGCATGGGCAGCATCCTGTCCTGGTACCGCGAGTCACCGGCATCTACGAAGGTGTGTTTCCTGACTCCATCCTGCGTATAGCTCAATGCGAAAATATTCGCGCCGTAGCGAAAGAAAAAACCTGTCAGGTCGGTATCGCCATCACTCAACCGCTCCTTCGAAATTGCATAGGGTTCCCCACCCGTCCGTCTGGTAAATGTATGACTGTTTCCGCTCATCTCTATCTCTTTCCAACCTTTATATGGGCCGGGTTTTTGAATCCATTCTTTGCCAACTGTTGATATCGCTATAATTACACTTTAGGTAGTTGCGGTCGCTGCTGTCAAGAGAACCGTTCGCAACCACCACGTGAATGCCGGTGAGTAATGCAGATACTCAGAACAGAATGAAGAACACCCGGGTAAGACGGCCCACTATCCGTTCAATGTTGTATAGAACCGAGCCAGTAGCTATCTCAGGGGAGGCACATTATGCGCCACCGAGACTCACATTCTCAGCGTACCCGGCTCACCCCCACCTGAATACGCTGTCCGGAGCGGAATCCCAGATAAGGCGCTCCTCCTCAAGGGGGGCTTCTTCGACCCCGCACTTCTTCCCGAGTATCATCGTTTCCCGGCGGTCACCGTAGACCAGCCACTTCCCCAGGCCCTGGCAACTGGGGTTGCCGGTGCGGGCAAAGGCCAGCCAGGCATCCTGCATATTTCTCGACAACTCATCAGCCGCCGGTCCGGAGCCGAAGAACTCGGTCCCGTGGGCACCCCAGAGGAAACCGAGGTCCATTGCGTGACAGGCCCCAAACATGCCGTCCCCGATTGGTGATTTCCAGTTGAGAAGGTAACAATACCCCGGATTGCCGCGACTCACCTGCGCTTCCAGTGTCCGGATTGTAGGAATCCAGAACATCCGTGCGGTCATCACGGCAAGGAAGATTTCGGTGGGAGTAGTGGGCACACCACGCCCGGTGAGTACATGCTGGTAGGCTTCCACGGTCTCCGTCATGTCCCAGGAAGACATCATCCTCCGGAAACGACCGAACATATGACCCTCAACGAGGTCCACTATTGCCGGGTCAAATATCTGCCACAGCCGCCATTCATCCGATATCGTTCCCGCCATGACCGGAATCCCATCAGCCGAACCTGCCTTGATACTATCAATCGGCAGTTCGGAGAATATCCGGCCATCTATTACGGGCAGGGGACCCCGGATGTCCTTGGGAGCCGGGAGCGTCTTCACGTAGGTCCTGAGCACCTGCTCCATGGTCAACGCCCGCAGGGCATCAACGTCACTCCCGCTGATACCAAGTATACCAAGGAAGTACTCGGCATACTGGCTGGCTTCGTCCCGCTGGTTCAGGAAGTGAGCCGAGCCGCTCTGGGAAATTGCCTTGTGGAAGAGGCCTTTTGCTGCCGACATTCCAAGCAACGCACAGACACTTCCACCACCGGCCGACTCACCGAAGATGGTCACGTTGCCGGGGTCACCACCGAAGGCACTGATGTTGTCGCGTACCCACTTCAGAGCGGCCAACTGGTCAAGCATCCCCTCGTTACCCGACGACGGTATCCTGCCGCCGGTGACCTCATTCAGCCTCAGGAAGCCGAAGACATTGACCCGGTAGTTAATCGTAACCACCACTACGTCGTCACGTCCGGCAAACACGCCGCCATCGTACATCGGTGACGACCCGCTACCGCCGGTGAAACCGCCACCATGAATCCAGAACATCACCGGTCGTCGGGCGTTATCAAGGCCGGGAGTCCAGACATTGAGATAGAGGCAGTCCTCGTTTGCGGCCGGTTGTGTGCCCAGGCTGGTGTCAACATTGAACCCGGTCTGGAGAGGGTTTTGCGAGTTCGGCGGAGCGATTATCTGTGGAGCGGCAGGGCCAAAGGCCATGGTCTCTTTCACACCGGACCACGGCTGCAGCGGCTCCGGAGGAAGCCAGCGTCGCTCGCCCACAGGAGGGGTGGCGAATGGTATTCCCAGGAATACGTTGAGTCCGTCTTTCTGAAAGCCTTCCACCTTGCCGGCAGTTGTCTTTGCCACTGGATTCATCCGGCTCTCCTTTCTCCTGTGAAACGTGGTTGACGTACAGGAGGCAGCAGTTGATTCTATCCAATAGTAGCGCCAGCAGCGAGCGGCGTCAACGTCGCGTACTCGTCCGGTGGACTAGTGACAGATAGGATAAATGGCGACAAACCAGATAATATGAAATGAAGGGAAACAATTCGAGGCTAACCGTGCGTGAATTGTTCCTAGAGTTATGTCTAGTAGTCAACGGGGACCCCGTGCCGCAAATCACAGGGCACGGGGTCCCTTGGCACCATCAGAGAGGTAGCACTACCGGAACTTAAGCGTACTGCATATCTCTTCGTACTGGTCCGGGTCTGTCGTCGCGTAGATAGGCATGTTCCAAACGCTGACAACAACGGCGTTTCCGTCCCCCAGGTCCACGCGAATCGAGAACATGTCTAAACCGACTCCGTCTAAAGTCCACGTGGACCAGACGCCGTTGGTCGTGGAGCTATCGGGGAGTGTTATCTCCTTCTCTTCGACAAGCACGAAATCAGTCATGTCAGAGAGAGCCTCTGTCAACGTGCCTACCAGCGCGCCGATGGTCACAGTCAGACCCGGGATGCCCATCCCGGCGGCTGCTGTGTGTACCTCTCCCGCGTCGGCGTTCGCCGCGCCCTCAGCCCAATCGGCCGGGTACTGTACGGTGAAATTATAGTCCGCATTCGTGTACTTGTTGTAGTCATATGACGTCAGGATGTCCCCGGCAATCAGCACGTCAAGCTGCTTCTGCGCTGCGGCCAGGTCGGCCTTGGCCTTGTCGGCAGCGCTCTGGGCGGACGAAAGCGCGCTCGCCGCCGACTTGGCGTCACTCAGCGCCTCGTCACGCTCTGCGGTTACCGTTTCCAGTTCATCCTGGGCTGCGGCAAGTTCAGTTTGCGCGGCAGAAAGGTCGCTCTGGGCTTTGGACAGGTCGCTCTCGGCACTGTCAAGGTCACTCTCGGCACTGTCGAGTTGGCTCTGCAGTGAGGACGCCTGCGCCTTAGCTGCGTCAGCTTCAGCCCTGGCAGCATCCAGATCCTCCTGCGGTACACCACCACCACCACACCCGGCCAGCAGCGAGGTCACCAGTAATACCACCACTCCAGTTAGTACTTTTACCTTTATTCCCGTCATGGTCAGCCCTCCTCCGGGTTATTCTTACGCAGGGTCAGGCCGGCTGCCTCCGAGTGGCAACCGTTAGCCCGAGTCCGAGTCAGAGCTTGTGCCTACCGGCACACTACGCCTGCGCTCCTGTATCATATTCCGCTTCGGCAGGTTTGTCAATACCTCTGCGGACTGTGCCTGTCCCCGTACGCTCAATACTTGCACGACGCATACAGAGAAGGAGAGATGCCTCACAAAGGGAACGGAACAGAGGGCACTAGGACGAACGTGGAGAACCTGGTGCGAGCCCGGTGCCGGCCCGCCGGTGTAGGCCTGCACTGGCAGGCCTGCCAGTGCAGGGAGTATATGACCGTCAGGAGGACTTGCCCCGGGCAATCATCTCCAAAAATACACAGACACAGTCCCTGTCATTCTAGTCATCCGTCTCACAATTGACTTGACCACGCAGGCTGCCATCGCCAGACCGGCAAAGCCGTATCGCCGTATACGAGACGCCGCGCCAGTTGTCATCCTGAGCGAAGCGAATGGACCTCGGGGTGGTGGCTAATGGGTTCTCCTTCCCCACCCCGGATTCTTCGTCGTCCTTCGGGTTATTGAGAGGACGGACTCCTCCAGAATGACAACGTGGATTGTAATGCCATATACGAGACACTACACTAGTTGCACAAATCCGCGCAACATTTAGATTGCTTCGGTGTCTCTTCGCTTTGCTCAGAGCCCCGGCTCGCAATGACATGTGAACAGGGTGAGACCCTTCGCTATGCTAAGGGTCTCACCTTGCCGAACATACCAGCCAACTGAGTGCTAGTCTAGTGTCTCACAATTGACTTGACAACGCAGGCTGCCATCGCCAGACCGGCAAAGCCGTATCGCCGTATGCGAGACGCCGCGCCAGTTGTCATCCTGAGCGAAGCGAATGGACCTCGTGGTGGTGGGTAATGGGTTCTCCTTCCCCACCCCGGATTCTTCGTCGTCCTTCGGGTTATTGAGAGGACGGACTCCTCCAGAATGACAACGTGGATTGTAATGCCATATACGAGACACTACACTAGACAGGCTTGAATGCCGGGAAGGTGTGCATCTTCTCAGCTTCGCCGCGGTGCAGGAATTCCACGGTAACCGGAGTGCCGACCTTGATGGTCTCCGGGTTGGTGTTATCAAAACCCTCGATACGGGCGTCGATTCTCACTCCCTCTTCAAGCTGGACAACCCCCGAGCAGTAGGGGTTATTCCGGTCAAAGCCCTCTTCCGCCATGAAGGCGGGACCAATACCGATACAGGTAAAGGCAGCCAGTTTGCCCTTGCCCGTCATCTCCACCCACTCCATTTCATTACCATGGCACCGGGTACATATCGGGCGCGGCGGCAGGTAGAGGGTCCGGCACTTCCGGCACCGGCAGCCCATGACTTTCTCTTCGTTGAGGAACTGCTGGTAGCTTCTATCGGTGAAAGGCCTTTCCTCCATTATCCTATCTCCTTTCCAGAATGGTGAAGGTACAGGTCCCACCGGTACCGCCAAGGTTGTGGGCAGCCCCAATCCGCAGGTCCCTGACAGGAAGCTGCCTTTCTCCGGCTTCGCCCCTGAGCTGCTTCCAGACCTCCAGTAGCTGTCCGACTCCGGTGGCCCCGACCGGATGGCCCTTGCACTTCAGCCCACCGGAGGTATTTATCGGTTTGGAACCGTCACGCGCCGTCAGGCCGGCCTCCACGGCCTTGTACCCCTCGCCGGGCTTGAAGAAGCCGAGGTCTTCCATGTGGACAATCTCGGCAATAGAGAAGCAGTCATGTACCTCACTGAACTGGATATCATCCGGTGTGAGCCCGGACATCCCGTAGGCTTCCTGCGCCGCATACCTGGTAGCTTCAAAGTAGGTAATATCCGGAGAAGCGTGCAGACCCCGCCCGCTGCCCTGCCCTATACCGGCAACGTACAGGGGATTGTCGGTGAAGTTTCTGGCAATATCGGCGGCCACCAGTATCATACAGGCAGCGCCATCGCTGATGGGGCAGCAGTCATAGAGTTTCATCGGCCAGGCTACCGTTGGATTGGCCTTATCATCACGAAGGAATTCTTTCTCGTCCTGCCAGGTGGGTACCGGTTGGCCCCGTTCCCTGGCCCGCTCGATACGCGCCGCCATTATCTCGCGGATTGTCTGCCTGAACTGTCCCTTCGGGTTCAATGGTGCGTTTTTGTGGCTCTTGATAGTCACATTCATGAGGTGTTCACGCGTAGCACCGTACTTACTGAAGTAGGCCGTGGCAATCGCCCCGAAGACCCCCGGAAAGGTGAACCCGACGTTTCCCTCGTAGGGAGTGGTCGCCAGTGCCAGGCCTTCGGTAACTTCCCCGGTGGTCCTCTTGGACATATCTTCTACCCCACCGACGAGAACGATGTCGTAGAACCCGGAGGCGATGGCAAAGACCCCCTCCCGGAAGGACAGAGCACTGGAAGCACACGCCCCTTCCGTCCTCGTTGCCGGTTTGGGAACCAGACCGATAATATCGGAGATTATCGGCCCCCAGTGTCCCTGGTGAACGAAGAAGTCATTGGTGAAGTTGCCCAGATAGAGAGCATCGATATCATTGGGGTCCATCCCCTTATCTACCGAGGCAAGCGCTTCATTGTAGGCTTCAACGAACAGGTCCTTTGAGTTCTTATCGGGAAACATGCCGAATTTTGACATTCCGGCACCGATTACGGCCACTTCCCTGGCAAGTTGTCTTCGCTTCATTTCGTACTCCCAGTAATTTCTCTGCCGGTCGCTGGAAGGTAAACAGCGCTGAAAGCCAGTTCTAGCAGGGTGCTGAAAAACCCTTTCGACCAACCCCCGTGCGGCCCATCTGGGCCGCCTCCCCCTTCCTAGTGTAGTGTCTTACAAATGCCTTTACAGTCCCTGTCATTCTAGCAAGCCTATGA